>NZ_JAUBUI010000208.1:0-1661 GCF_036705385.1 Microcoleus sp. B3-A4
GAGCGTTCCACGGGCGCCGCACGCCCGTTATGAATCAAAGAAACAGTTTCGCTCGCCCAAAAGTTGCCAGCGATCGGATATATTACCCCTGTGTCCCGATAGTCAGACCGACAAGTCAATGGTGCTTCTTTGAGCCTGATTTAGAGCGTGGTTGTGGGCCAGATGGTTATGACATTGGTGAAGAGGTCATCGCCTCTATCCCGTTTAGGAGAATATAACATCTCTTCGGCCCACCGATTGGGACACCTGAAAGTTCGATCGCGAAAAGGAGTCATCTAATGATCCGACGCCAGACAAACAAACCTGTTACGGGTGAAATGTCGAATTTCACACAGATTAACCCAAATGCCGCAGGCATAGATATTGGTTCTGCTGAACATTGGGTTTGCGTCCCACCCGATAGAACCCAACAAAATGTGCGTAAATTTGGTTGTTTTACCCCTGACTTAATTGAGATGGCATCTTGGTTGTTGGAATGTCGAATAGACACCATCGCAATGGAATCGACAGGAGTCTATTGGATACCAGCCTTTCAAATTCTCGAAGAAAGAGGTATCGAAGTCAAACTGGTAAATGCCCATCACGTCAAAACCGTACCGGGTAGAAAAAGCGATGTTTTAGATTGTCAGTGGTTGCAACAGCTACATACCTACGGTTTATTGTCCGGTTCCTTTCGCCCTGACGCTCAAATTTGCGTTCTTCGCAGTTACATTCGCCACCGCGATAACTTAATCAAAAGTAGTAGCGCCCACATACTGCGGATGCAGAAGGCATTAATTCAAATGAATCTGCAACTAAATAAAGTCATCAGTGACATCACAGGAGTCACAGGGATGGCAATTATCCGCGCCATTGTAGCTGGAGAAAGGAATCCTCAAGTCTTAGCCGAATTGAAAAATTCTCGGATTAAAAGTAGTACCGCAGATCTTGCCAAAGCCTTGACTGGAGACTATCGAGCTGAGCATATATTTGTGTTAAAACAAGAGTTACAACTTTACGACATCTATCAAGGACAAATTGCTAGCTGCGATGTCGAGATTGAGCGATATTTAGCTAGCTTTGGCGGTCAGGAAAACAATCCCCCACCAGACCCTCCCAAACGCGGTAACAGAAAGCCCAGAGGTCATGAACCCACTTTTAACTTACGCAACCATTTGTATCGGATTAGTGGAGTAGATTTTACCCAAATCCCTGGTTTGGATGCCCTCACAGTACAAACCCTGCTGTCGGAAGTCGGATTAGATGCTACTCGTTTTCCTACAGTTAAACACTTTTGTTCATGGTTAGGGTTGTGTCCAGGTTCGAGGATTACCGGCGGTAAAGTCAAAAGTTCTCATACCCGTCAAGTAGTTAATCGGGCTGCTAATGCCTTCCGTTTGGCTGCTCAATCTTTATCTCGCTCTCAATCAGCTTTAGGGGCTTTTTATCGTCGGCTGCGCGCTCGATTGGGGGGCCCTGGGGCTAATACCGCCGCTGCTCACAAGCTAGCCCGCATCTTTTATCATCTTTGGAGTACAAAAACCGCTTATGCCGATGCAGGTGCTGACTATTACGAACAGAAATATCGACAACGGATCGTCTCTAAGCTGGAGAAAACTGCGGAGTCTTTTGGGTTTGAGCTAATTGCTAAAACTCCGCAGTTAGATTAAGTTTCTTAGGAG
>NZ_JAUBUI010000209.1:0-1635 GCF_036705385.1 Microcoleus sp. B3-A4
AATCATTTCGTTCAGGACAGACATTCCAAGCACTGTTGGAAGCATTAAAGGCAGGGCAAGCATTCAAACAACTAGATGCTTCAGCCGAGACGACAAAACATCTTAGAGGACGAGTGATAGCTGCGCTGCAACAAGCAGTGTCCGCAGTAAAAGAGCGCAATCATTTGGAAGGGCATAGCAATTCTGTCAGAAGCGTCGCCTTTAGTCCCGATGGCTTGACTTTGGCTTCTGCAAGTGACGACAACAGCATCAAACTGTGGAACATGGAAACCCAAAAACCCATAGCTACCCTCAGCGGGCATAGCAATTCTGTCAGAAGCGTCGCCTTTAGTCCCGATGGCTTGACTTTGGCTTCTGCAAGTGACGACAACAGCATCAAACTGTGGAACGTGCAAACCCAAAAAGAGGTCACAACCCTCACCGGGCATAGCAATCCGGTCTATAGCGTCGCCTTTAGTCCCGATGGCTTGACCTTGGCTTCTGCAAGCTTTGACAACACCATCAAACTGTGGCACCTGGAAACCCAAAAACCCATCGCTACCCTCACCGGGCACAGCGATTCGGTCTGGAGTGTCGCCTTTAGTCCAGATGGCTTGACTTTGGCTTCTGCAAGCTATGACAGCACCATCAAACTTTGGGATTTGCAAAGCCAAAAACCCATCGCTACCCTCACCGGGCATAGCAGTTCGGTCTATAGCGTCGCCTTTAGTCCAGATGGGAAGAGATTGGCTTCTGCAAGCAGTGACAACACCATCAAAATGTGGAACCTGCAAAGCCAAAAACCCATCGCTACCCTCAGCGGGCATAGCTATTCGGTCTATAGCATCGCCTTTAGTCCAGATGGCTTGACATTGGCTTCTGCAAGTTATGACAAAACCATCAAACTGTGGAACCTGCAAACCCAAAAACCCATCGCTACCCTCACCGGGCATAGCAATTGGGTCTTGAGCGTCGCCTTTAGTCCAGATGGCTTGACTTTGGCTTCTGGAAGCAGTGACAACACCATCAAACTGTGGGTTTGGGATTTCGATAAACTAATGGCATTAGGCTGCAATTGGATTAGCGATTATCTCAGAACCAACTCGAAAGTGACAGAAGAGGATAAACAGATGTGTGCTGATTACCTCAGCCAAGAGTCAATCACATCAGAGACAGGTAACAGATTTAGTGAATCGACACCGATTAAATTGGTCAAATCAAGAGATTTGTGACTTAATGGAAACCGTGGGTGGTTATCCTTATTTAGTGCGAGTTGCTCTACCAAGTTGCCAAGGGGAGAATTACCTTAGCTCGGTTGCTAAAAGTCGCTCCTACTGAAGAATGATCTTACTAGGAGCATTTACGGTGCCATTTAGTTAACTTGGAAGGAAATGCCGAACTAGCAGCAACAATTAGACAAGTGATTAACAGCGAAAAAGTCGTTAAAACCCTTTTATATTTAAATGTGATTGACTTAGGTATGCAAGAGTTAAAGGGAATTTCTGAACCTGCACGACTGTACAAATTGATTCCTTAATTTTCTGATTTTTTACCTCTAAATTAACAATAACCTATGAAAGATTATCAATATCAAGTGGGAGGTAGCCTGCCTGCAAACGCCCCAACTTATGTCACTAGAAAGGCGGATGAAGAACT
>NZ_JAUBUI010000210.1:0-1635 GCF_036705385.1 Microcoleus sp. B3-A4
GGGGATGCGGACAAAATCTTGGACTACTTTAGGAGGTAGTCCATGTATTCATACGAAGAACGTCTTAGGGCAGTGCAACTTTTTCTGAGAACAGGAAAAAACTGCAAGGTGACCATACGCCAGTTGGGTTATCCAACAAAGAACGCCTTGAAAGCATGGTGTGTTGATTTTGAGCAAAATGGTGATGTGCTCAAGCGTTACCAAAGGACCAAGCCAAAGTATTCAGAGGAGCAGAAAAAGACCGCTGTTTCTCATTTCATGGCTAACGGCCGATGTATTGCTGCGACGATTAGGTCTTTGGGCTACCCTTCACGCCAGAAGCTTTCTGACTGGGTCTGCGAGCTGTATCCCGAAGCGAAACAACGAGTCGTAGGCAAAGTTCGCAGGGAGGCCGCTTCGCTGGCTTTCAAACGGGCGGCTGTCTTTGAACTTTGTACAAGAAATGAAAGTGCCCAGGTGTTGGCAGAAAAGCTGGACGTGGACCGAGTAACTCTATACAACTGGAAAAAACAGTTGTTGGGGAAGGAGGACGCGGCATCCATGAAACATGACAAAGGTTCCCATGCGGATTCAAATCGGCTCGAACTAGAGAAGCAAATCCAGGAGCTGCAACGCGATATTCGCGATTTGAAACTAGAGCATGATTTGTTGAAGAAGGCCAACGAACTGCTAAAAAAAGACCTGGGCGTCGACCTGCAAATTCTGTGCAATCGCGAGAAGACAATGTTGATTGACGCCCTCAGAGAAGAATATGACTTGACTGAGTTACTCAAAAAATTAGACATGCCGCGCAGTTCGTATTTTTATCATCGGTCACCTTCCCGTGTAGGGGACAAGTATGCTGAGGTTAGAAACACACTGGCCGAGGTGTTTGAAGACAACCATCATTCATATGGTTATCGTCGACTAAAAGCAGCTCTTGGAAGAGAACGAGTGTTTCTCTCTGAAAAAGTTGTACGTCGGCTCATGAAGCAAGGCGGACTCAAGGCAGCCAGACCCAAAAAACGTCGATATGCGTCCTATGTCGGTGAGGTTAGCCCAGCCCCAGAGAACCTAATCAACCGCGATTTTACTGCGACCGCTCCAAACGAAAAGTGGCTAACGGATATTTCGGAATTTCAGATTCCAGCAGGAAAAGTGTATCTATCGCCGATGATTGATTGTTTCGACGGAATGGTGATTAGCTGGTCCATCAGTACCAGTCCTGACGCAGAGCTTGTAAACGGCATGCTCGACGCAGCAATTGAGACTGTGACTGATGCAAAAAACACCATCATTCATTCAGATAGAGGTGGTCACTATCGATGGCCAGGTTGGCTTACTAGGGTCTCAAAAGCCAATCTGACAAGGTCGATGTCACGCAAAGCTTGCTCGCCAGATAATGCGGCTTGTGAAGGCTTCTTTGGCAGGTTAAAAACAGAAATGTTTTACCCTAAAGACTGGCGCTCAACTTCAGTTGAGGAATTCATCGCCAAGCTTGATGCCTACATTCGCTGGTATAACGAAAAAAGAATCAAAAGCTCACTGGGCTACCTTAGCCCGATTGAATACCGTGAAAGTCTGGGATTTTTAACGTAAAAAAGTCCAAGATTTTGTCCGCATCCCCCCCGGGTCAAATTTGGGTGCAAATCAACA
>NZ_JAUBUI010000074.1:0-29276 GCF_036705385.1 Microcoleus sp. B3-A4
AACTAATTATTAAATGGAACAGAAAAATAAAAAATAAAGGTAACTTAGTTAATGCAGTTTAGATGTTTGACAGCTTAACAGAACCATACAAACAACGTAAAGCGCCACCTCAAACCAATGAAAAAAATATTAGTAATTGAAGACGATCACTTAATCCGAGAAACGGTATTAGAACTTCTGCAATCGCGCGGTTTTGAAGCTGTCGGTGCCGAAAATGGAAAAGTTGGTATCCAGTTAGCTGCCCAAATTCCCGATTTAATTTTGTCGGATGTCATGATGCCGGAACTCGACGGTTTTGAAGTATTCGCAGCCGTGCGATCGCAGCCTGCAACCGCCAGCATTCCGTTTATTTTTATGACAGCCTCCGAAATGGAAAAAGCCCTGGAACTCAAAGCAGACGGCTATCTCAAGAAACCTTGCAGCCTCGCAGAAATGCTCGCGGCGATCGCCACTCAACTAGAAAAACCGACAGTTAGCAACCCACAACATCAAAAAGTACAGGACAATTCTGCACCATCAAATCTTAGGTTGCGCGTCAGCAATCAAAAATCTCGGTTTGAGATTGCCTCGGTTTGCTGGCAATGACACGCACAGTAACGTTATGGAGACGTAAGTGGAGGGAATTTCAAATTGGTTCCAGCCAGGGGTGGCTTAGACTGGGTATGTTGAATTTGGTTAAATATTTATGAACGCACAACCCAAAGGCCGCCTAGTTTGGAATCACTCTACCCACCTTCCCGGTTTGATACCAATTTTAGAGCGCCTCACCCTAAAAATGGGAATTCAAACTGTCACTCCGGGCGTCATCAACAAAGTTAAAGGACACATCCCCCGCATGACATTAAGAGTGTCAGTACCCATCCGCGGGGGATTTAAAATCATCGCCAGACAGGGCAAAACCGTACAAGAAGTCTTTATATTAACCACTCTCACTCAAGGGGACTTGGAAGAGATGATCGCCCAAACCCTAGCCAAGTGACAATATTTTCTTAGCAAGCAAAGCCCGAGCCCTAACTGAAGTAGTTTCATCGCTTTGGGTGATTTCCTCAAGTCTGGCCGAAACTTCCGCTAACCAATCCGGTTTAACAGTCGCAGCACCCGCCAAAGCTTGCAAACCCCCCGCTGCTGCGTAGCGAACCACCCATTCTGGATCTCGGGACGCTTGCAGTAGCGTTTTCACGGCGCGAAGTTGAGCATCTGCAATTTGTTCTGCCGGCATCAATTCCCAGCAAATCGTCCCCAAACCCCTAACCGCCGCCCGCCGCACGCTCAAAGCAAAGTCATTCGCCGCTGCATCGAGCAAAATCTCCAAACCCCTGGGGTCGCCAATTCCTGCCAAAGCCCGAACAGCCCAAGCTCTCGCCCCGTAATTGTAGCCGTCAAGCTGTTCTAGAAGTGGCAGCACCGCAGCTTCTCCGAGCTGAATTAGCCCATCAACGGCGGCAACAGCGGCGCCTGGGTTGTTGTAACCGAGCACTGTAATTAAGGTAGGAATTGCTTGTTTTGAGGGAGTCGCCGCCAGTGCTTTGACTGCGTTTAACAAGCCTTCGGAAGAATCTGCTTGTTCGACAGCCTGAATTAGTTCTAATGCCATTTATTTGTAAGGTTGACCGTGACTATTGTAATTGTAGGTTGGGTTGATCGCGCGATCGAACTTTTTGCCACCTCACCCACCAACATTCTCATCAAAATAGGTAGGGAAACAGCACTGCTGTGTCCTGCCTAAAATACAGATATGCGGTAGGGAAACAGCACTGCTGTGTCCTCAATATATTGAGGACACAATATATTGAGGACAATTGAGAATCTCTACAGCAATCCTATTTTACTTGTGAACTAATTTTTTAAAGTAAACTATCCATTAAGTTCATAACTTGGATAGCTTCATCTGACAAAGATAGAGATTCTTGTTGATTGAGGTGATGCTCCAAAACTCCTTTGAGCGCAATCAATTTCAGGCTATTTTCTGCTAAAGTTTCAGAAATAGCTTGCGCTCCCGGCAAATAGCCGATCGCCCCCAAGTCCATCAAAGCCGATCGTCTCAACTGCAAATTATCCCCATTCAAAGCACTTACCAACCGGTCTCCGTAAACCCGCTCTCCAGTTAACTGATACATCGCCCGCGCCGCAGCGTACTGCACCCGCTCCACAGAATGTTCCAAAAAAGGTGAAATTAGGGGTATTGCTTCTCTGGCTTTCAGCGTTCCCAAAGCTTCAATTACCGAGTCGTAAGGTTGCACGAGGTGCGACTTTCCTGGCACTCGCACAGCCACAGCTACGCCCCCATCCAATAGCTTCATTAGCGGCCCAATAGAATCGATCTCGCCCAGCATTTCTAGAGCTTGAGCCGCCGCTTCCCGCACGTAATAATCGGCGCATTCCAAACAGCGAATCAGGGCCGGTAAGGCTTGTTTGTCGCCCAATTTACCCAGAGCCCGCGCCGCATTTCGCAATAAGGAATAGTCGCCGATTTTTGTTTGTTCTGACTCTTCTTCCAATGCAGCAATTAAAGCTGCAATAGCTGCAGGTTCCTTGACTCGAAATCTGCCCACCCACCAAGCAGCATAATACCGGAGACTGTAATCTTGGGAGTGCAAATTTGCGATCGCCTGTTCAACAGTTAAAGACTCGCCCTCAGCTACACCCGCCGGCGGTGAGTCGGATTCGTAGTAATTCATAGTCATTAGTTATTAGTTATTAGTTGTTAGTTATTCGGCTCTTGAAATCGCTGCTACCCAGACAAAACCTGCAAAGCAAGGGTTAGGCAAACTCGGCTATTAAAATCCCTACTAAACAGACAAAACCCGCCTGCGCGGGTTGCATTAACTCTTAGTCGTCTTGGAGTGGACGAAAGTTTGTGTAGGAGCGATTTTCATCGCCCCTTTTAGTTTGTGTAGGAGCGATTTTCATCGCCCCTGAACCAAACTATTGGTGCTCACCCGAGGATTCATGGGATGACTCATGGGATGATTCTGCACCCGTGTTTAAAGGATGAATGCTGACAATTTTCCCGCCCATGCGAGTAATCCGCTGCATTTCTTGATTCATCCGATTGTAAGGCACGGTGATAAATGTACTCGCGCTCGATCGAATCGAATAATCCACATTATTTGTTTCATCGCTTTGGCGCAAGCCGACAACTTCATACCGAAAGCAGCGACCAGCCGAAGCTGTACTGCCACTTTTTCCAGCTACAATTTGACCCAACATAAGCTTCTTGGTAATTGGTAATTCTGACTGTTGATTGTTGACTGTTGACTGTTGACTGTTGACTGTTGACTAAAAGCTACTAACTGCCAACTGCCAACTGCCAACTTCCAACTGACTAAATTGGAGTAATGCTGGCGATTTTTCCGCCCAGGCGTTGAAATTTCTGAATTTGCGAGGACAAATCCTCAACAGGTACGATGAAAGCCTTGCTGCTGCGGCGCACGCTGGGATAGCCGCCCGTGCGAATGCCCGAAACTTCCACGCGCAACAGTCGCCCTTCTTTGCCGTAAGCTGCCGCGCCGCCGAAAGTGCTGCTGGGAGTTACGTTTCTGGCAGAAGGCCGATATGCCCAACCTTCGTTACCGCCGGAGGGACCGACTACAGGCGTAGCGGTGTTAGTGCCGAGTTCGACAGCTAAGCGAGAGTTATTGCCTTCTAGTTGAGATGTATCGCTGTTTGCATAGCCGCGATACAGGCGGAACATCCGGGTAAAACCGACGGTTTTTTGACCGCGCTGGGTGTTAAAGCCGCGGTAGTAAGGCACGATACTTTCGCCAAAGTTTTCTTGATACTCTACTGAATCGATGTAAGAATCAATATCAGCGTCGTAGCCTTGTGTTTGGTACAAATCTAAGTGCTCAACTACTTCAGATTCGTCGTAGGGAGCGCGACCGAGCAAGTGTTTGTAGTTTAGTTCGATCGTCCGAGTTTGGAAGCTGTTGTAGAAAAACTTGGTTTTGTACAGTTCTGACTTAGCTACAGCGCGTACAAATTCTCGTACCGTCAAACTGCCGTCCCGCAGCAAAGACTCGGAACTTGTAAGTCGCTCGGATTTCATTAAATAGTCGTTGCCCAGCACCTGACGGTAAACCGCACGAATCACAGTTTCAACGTCGTCTTTGGTGTAGTTTGGGCGCAGTTCTACCTTCGGCGCATCGCTTAATGCGGATGTTCCTAGTCTGGACGCTGCTGTTGTAATCGCCACCAGATTTTCTCCTAAATTATTAATGACAAAAGTTTAATGCTTGGTTGCACTTGAAATTTTTAGGACTAAGGATAATATGCCTCAAAGTAGGGTGTACACTGCACACCTTACATATCCACATAAAATTGAAGAATTTTTTAGCCTTAGTCCTAATTTGCTAAAGACGTTTCAAAAAAACGTCCATACACAAACTTTAAGCTGTGGTAATACTTACCACTTTGCCGCCACATTTGTTGATTTGCTGCAAGCGACTCGAAAGTTGCTCGTAAGGCACGAGATATTCCGTAGTAGTCCGGCGCACTTGAGGGGAAAACTTAGCCGAACCTTGCATTGCGGTGACTCGGTAGAGTTGGCCGCGAGAACCGCCGGAGGTGCCGCCAAGGGCTTTTCCGGTGGAGGCCGTGTATATCGGCGAAGCCATATTTCTCGCTACTTCCCAAGTCAGGCGGGCTTGGGTTTGGTTTTGCGAGCGATCGCTAGAAGCAAAACCCCGGTACAGTTGAAACATCCGGTTAAAACCGACGGTTTTTTGACCTCTTTGGGTCGCGAAACCGCGATAGTAAGGCACTATACTGTCGCCAAAATTTTCTTCATACTCAACCGAGTCAATGTAAGAATTGATTTCAGCTTCGTAGCCTTCTGCATTGTACAAATCAACGTGGAAAGCAATTTCCGACTCGTCGTAAGGAGCGCGGCCCAACAAATGCTTGTAATTAAGCTCAATTAACCGCGTTTGCGAGTTCGGATAAAAAAACTTTTTCCGATATGTTTCGGAATGTGCAATTGACCGCACAAAATCTTTCACTGAAATCTGCCCTTGCAGCAGCAGAGATTCAGCACTGGTAAGTCGTTCGCTCGACATTAAATACTCGTTGCCGAAAACTTGGCTGTAAGCCGCGCGAATTACTGCTTTCGCATCGTCTTGCGTCCAGTGGGGGCGAAGTTCTACTCGTCCCGCTTCTTCAAATGCTTTTATTCCCAACCGTTCTGCTGCACCTAATCCCGCCATCTTCGCTTCTTCCTTTTTTGCTTTAAAAATTGAAAACTGCTTAAAAAAGTATTTGCAAAACTAGGCTTGGATCGCAGATGCCCGGAATTCTAAACAACCGCTAACACTTAAGCTAACAGCAGCTTACAATTCCGGGCATCACGCAAATCTAGCTTAGAGCGTTGATTGCGTAGTCGATGTAGGAATTCGCTTCAGTTGCAGCGTCGCCACTCAGACCGTGGTTGCCTTTGATGTACTTGAGAGCTTCAACGTACCAGCTAGGAGACAATTCAAATGTCCGGTTGATTTCGTCAACACCTGCAATCAGGTACTCGTCCATCGGACCGGTGCCGCCTGCAACTAAGCAGTAGGTTACCATCCGCAGGTAGTAGCCGATGTCGCGAGAGCACTTCGCTTTACCTGTTGGGGTAGAAGCGTAGTTCGGGCCTTGCATTTGTTGGGTGTACGGGAATTTGTTGTACACAGCTTGAGCTGCACCGTCGATCAAGCGCTGAGAGTTGGCGGTCAAAGCTTTTGCTGCTTCCAAACCTGCTGCTGCTTGGCGGAAACGGCCGAAGGCGACTTGGAGTTCTGTGCTGCTCAGGAAACGGCCTTGAGAATCGGCTGCGGTTACTGCTTCAGTCAAAGGGGTTTTCATTGTTCTGGTTTCTCCCTAATGTTGTGTTGTTTTTGTACAAAAATGATTGTTTGCAAAAATGCGATGCTCGCTTCTTTACAAGAAAGGTTCGCTTGGCTATTTTTAGCCGACTGCACTGGCTGCGCGGTCGAAGTAGCTGCCGATTTCAGACATCAGCGAGCTGCAATCACCACGGGTAACGCCGTTGGGGTCGTTAGCGATCGCGATTGCTGCTTCTTTCATTTTTTGCACGCCGGCTGCAACTGAGCCACCGGGAACTCCCAGAGCTTGGTATGTTTCACGCAGACCGTTCAAGCAGCGGTCGTCCAAAACGCTGGCGTCGCCTGCAAATGTTGCATAGGTGACGTAGCGCAAGATGATTTCCATATCGCGCAAGCAAGCTGCCATGCGGCGGTTGGTGTAAGCATTGCCACCAGGAGCGATCAGTTGAGGCTGTTCGGCGAACAGGGTGCGAGCTGCATTGGCTACGATGCTGGATGCGTTGCCGGTGATGCGGTTTACTGCGTCAATCCGCTTGTTGGCGTCGGAAACCATGCTGCTGAGAGCATCTAGTTGACCCTGAGCTAGAAATTCGCCCCGAGCGTCAGATTGGGAAACCACTTTTGTAAATGCGTCAAACATGAAAGAACTCTCCTATTTGAGTTAATTGAGTTTGGTTGCGGTATAAAACCGTTAAGTTAAATTTGTTCAGGCTACGAGTGCCTGCAAGGGTTGAAATTTGATGCCAGCTAATCTGCTGGTCCCATCGATCTCTCCCTTTCCGCTACCTGCACTATTGTTACATTGCAACGGAGGTTTAAGAAACCTTAGAAAATTTTACACCTTTTATGAGATGCGACAAACCTTGTCAATCAGGGTTTTTGTTAACTTTGGCCTGTCGTTTCAACCCTCTGATAATCTTTATACAATGCTCGCCTGCGTTTGTTTATTACAAATTATTACAGAAACTTATCTCTCTAAGAAGGTAAATATTTGGGGTGCAAGTGCGGGCAAATCTACTCCCGAGGATAGATGCGCGAGGGTACCCTTAAACGAAGAGTTTGCTTCTATCGCCCTGCTGTGGCGGTACAACTGCCCGGAACCGTCCCGTGGGCCGATCGCCTTTGTTGGCTTTCTCTGGAAAACCGAAATTGTTAAGAAGTGTTAAGTAAATTAAACTTTTGGTAAAAGAAGGCTGGGGGAATAGGGAAAAAAGCAAAAATTCTGCCCAATGTCAGGATGTCTGCAGAATTGGGTGTGGGCAAAATCCAAAAGATTGTGAACCCGCTCGCCACAGCCTCAGCTTTTGCCGGAAATATCAGCATTTAGTGACAAAACTCAGCCGTTGGAAGTTGAAAGACCGAGCCCGGTCTTTCATAACGCGGGGATGCTTGGTCTGGGGAGTCATTGGACTTGACCCCAGACCAAGCTACTGTTTGTCCAGCAGCGGTTGCAAAAAAACTTTCTTCATCTATATATCTGTATCTATGTTCTGCTTCCCACAGGCTAGTCCCACGCAAGCGTGTGGCAAGCTGAGCATTGTGGAGGGTGAGAAAACCAACATAGGCGATCGAGATTTGTTACCCCAGCGCCATTTTTCCTTTGACAACGAGAATAGATGAGTTCGGATACTAGCGTTTTATGACGTTTTTTTTAAGGTAGGTTTTAACCTGCCGCGCACGCTTGCATCAGAGCACTAAAGTCACTTTTGCTTTCAGCTTCTTTTCTGTGTAATAGCCGAAATAATTGCTAATTTTTAGTAGTAAGGTGGATAAGTGCTCTCAGCGGTAGGTCTACAAACGGCGCGATCGAGCCGCCAGACGCATTGAAGTTAAAAGCTTTTTGCTTCCCCGGCATCGAACCGCCCAAAACGAGTCGCAAGTTAAACAGTTTTTTATTCAGAACTCAAAACTTAAAACTCTCTCACTGTAATCAGCCAGATGGATCGGCTGTAGCTGTCCGGCCGCAACCACCTTTATGCCCCATGCTCGATCGTAATTTATGTCTTCAAATTCTCCCTCTTCTTGGCACACCGTAGCAATTGACAAAACTCTCCAGCAGCTCAGCAGCAACAAAGACGCTGGCTTGAGCAGCAAACAGGTGTCAGAACGCTTGCAGCAATACGGCCCCAACGAACTAGAAGAAACAGGAGGCCGCAGTCCGTGGTCGATTTTTGTCGATCAGTTCACCAACATCATGTTGTTGATGCTGATGGGTGTGGCCGTGATTTCGGCTTTTTTGGACATTCGGTCGAATACTTTTCCCAAAGATGCGATCGCCATTTTTGCGATCGTCATACTCAACGGCATTCTCGGCTATTTCCAAGAGCAAAGTGCTGAAAAAGCCCTCGCAGCACTCAAAAACCTCGCTTCCCCCCTAGTCAGAGTCGTGCGGGACGGCAAAACTTCGGAAATAGCAGCCAAGGAACTCGTACCTGGAGACGTGATGCTGTTGGAGGCTGGGGTAAAAATAGCAGCAGACGCACGCTTGATCGAAACATCAAATCTCCAAGTCAGAGAATCTGCTTTGACAGGAGAAGCTTTAGCAGTAACCAAGCAAGCCGATCTAGAACTTCCAGAAGATTCTTCCTTGGGCGATCGACTCAACCTGATTTTTCAGGGCACAGAAGTTGTTCAGGGACGAGCAAAGGCGATCGTCACCAACACCGGAATGCAAACTGAACTGGGCAAAATTGCCGCCATGCTTCAGTCAGTAGAAAACGAACCGACTCCCCTGCAACAGCGGATGAGCCAGTTGGGAAATGTTCTAGTCTCCGGTGCCCTAGCCTTAGTCGCAATTGTCGTCATCGGCGGCATGATTACCTTCCAAAACGGCAGCATCGGGTTCGATACCAGCAGGTTTGAAGAGTTGTTAGAAGTTTCTCTGAGCATGGCTGTGGCTGTGGTTCCCGAAGGGCTCGCAGCAGTCGTCACAGTTACTCTGGCACTCGGAACTAGGCGGATGGTGAAGCGAAACGCCCTGATTCGCAAACTGCCTGCGGTAGAAACTTTGGGCTCGGTAACAACCATTTGTTCTGACAAAACAGGTACTCTGACTCAAAATAAAATGGTAGTTCAGCTAGTCTCTACGGGCGACTGCACAGTCGCCGTGGCAGGCGACGGCTATGCCCCGATCGGAGATTTTACCGATCGCCTGACATCGGCCAAAATTAATAATTTAGAGGAATATCCAGAACTCGAATCTTTATTAATTGCCTGTGCAGTTTGCAACGACGCAGTATTGCAACAAGAAAAGCAAGAATGGCAGATTTTAGGCGACCCCACAGAAGGAGCTCTGCTGTGTGTAGCGGCAAAAGCAGGCATTTATAAGGAAAAACAGTCTCAATTGCTGCCACGGACGGCGGAATTTCCTTTTTCTTCGGAACGCAAGCGGATGAGCGTAATTTGCGAAGTGCCGGGCCGATCTGGAAATTCGGGATTTCCCGCAGCACAAGGACAGCAGCCGAATTATTTGATGCTGACCAAAGGCTCTCCAGAGTTGACTTTGGAACGCTGCAAAGGCATTATAGTCGGCGATCGAGTACAACCTTTAACCCAGGAAATGCGCGATCGCATCCTCGTCGAAAACAACAACATGGCAAGCGGCGGTTTGCGAGTCTTGGGGTTTGCGTACAAACTCTGGGAAAACCTGCCGCCCGAAGGTTCTGAGGAAACCAGCGAACAAGACATGATTTGGCTGGGACTCGTCAGTATGCTGGACGCCCCGCGCCCGGAAGTGCGGGAAGCAGTGGTGAAGTGCCGCAATGCTGGCATTCGGGTGGTGATGATTACAGGAGACCACCAGTTGACAGCAAAAGCCATCGCCTATGATTTAGGTATTGCAACAGAGGGCGATCGAGTTCTCACCGGTCAAGAATTAGAAAAGCTCAGCCAAGAAGAACTCAAACAGCAAGTCGAACAGGTTAGCGTTTACGCCCGCGTTTCTCCAGAACACAAATTGCGGATTGTCCAAGCTTTGCAAAGTTGGGGCAAATTTGTCGCGATGACCGGCGACGGAGTTAACGACGCCCCAGCCTTGAAACAAGCCGATATCGGCATCGCTATGGGGATTACCGGCACCGATGTCAGCAAAGAAGCTAGCGATATGGTGCTCCTCGACGACAACTTCGCAACTATTGTCGCCGCCGCTGAAGAAGGGCGAGTGGTTTATAGCAATATTCGCCGCTTTATTAAATACATTTTGGGTAGCAACATCGGGGAAGTTTTGACAATTGCGGCCGCACCTTTAATGGGTTTGGGAGGAGTGCCGCTGACGCCGCTCCAAATTTTGTGGATGAACTTAGTAACAGACGGCGTTCCCGCTTTGGCCTTGGCCGTGGAACCGGGGGAACCGAACGTGATGAAAAGGCCTCCTTTCAGTCCGCGAGAAAGTATTTTTGCGCGGGGTTTGGGTTCTTACATGATTCGGATCGGGATTATTTTTGCAATTTTGACGATCGCGATGATGTCCTGGGCTTACGGATATACCACCAACCCCAACCATGTCGGAGATCCCGAGGCTTGGAAAACAATGGTGTTTACAACTCTTTGTTTGGCACAAATGGGTCACGCGATCGCAATTCGGTCTAACACTCAGCTAACTATCGAGTTAAATCCCTTCACTAATGTTTTTGTGTGGGGGGCTGTAATTGTGACTACTATTCTGCAATTGATGCTGATTTATGTTCCGCCACTGAGAGCATTTTTCGGCACTCATTATTTAACGGCGTTTGAATTGATGGTTTGCTTCGGTTTCAGCGCCCTGATGTTTGTCTGGATTGAAATGGAAAAACTGTTTGTGCGCTTTTACAAATCTCGAAAATAGTGTTAATAATGGCTAACGCATACTGGTTGATTTTTCCTTATTAACTAGAGCGATCGCATTAGCACTATTCTCAACATTCGCCAGGGTGGAAAACCCCTGGCCTCCAGCGAAAGTTGTCGCTGCTTGCTATGAAGACTAAAGAAATTGTGTCACAATAAAACATTTATTACTTCGTTATAATGTCATTGCGAGGGCAACGATGGGCGAAAATCGCAATCGCAAAAAAGGCTCGCAATTGCCAACGGGTAAGGTGCGCCCGGTCGTGCACCCTACGATGGCTGTATTACCAATTACCAATTACTAATATCATGTATTTGAAAACGCTGCACCTACGGCAGTTTCGGAACTATTTCGATCAAAAGGTAGCGTTTGACGCTCCCAAAACAATTTTAGTAGGAAATAACGCGCAAGGAAAATCTAACTTGTTAGAAGCGGTAGAGTTGCTTTCTACCTTAAAAAGCCACCGGGTAGGGCGCGATCGCGATTTAATACTGGACTCAAAGCCGATCGGGCAAATTGATGCTACACTCGAACGTCAAACCGGAGCGATCGACTTAGCTTTAACTCTTCGCTCTGGGGCGCGTCGAACACTGAAGATCAACGGTGAACCGCTGCGTCGCCATTTAGACTTTTTGAGCGTCTTAAATGTAGTGCAGTTTTCTTGTTTGGATTTGGACTTAGTGCGCGGCGGGCCCGAAGGAAGGCGCAATTGGATCGATCGCCTAGTCATCCAGTTAGAACCGATTTACGCTCACATTTTGCAGCAGTACAACCAAATTTTGCGCCAGAGAAACGCTCTGTTGAAACGTTCTAAAGAAATCAGGAAAGCGGAATTTTCCGAAGGTTTTGACAAAATGCGATTTATCGGATCTGAAACTCCCGAAGACCAAAATATCGCAGAATTCCCAATGCCCAATCCCCAATCCCCAATCCCCAATGCCCAATCCCCCATTCCCAGTTCAGAATTAGCTTTGTGGGACGCCCAGTTGGCGACAGCGGGTGCTCGCGTCATCCGCAGGCGCGATCGAATTTTGGAGCGTTTGATGCCTTTAGCTCGAAATTGGCACCGTTCAATTAGCGGTTCAGCAGAAGTTTTAGATGTGAAATACGATGCTAATATTGAAGTAGGCGCGGAATTAATCGCTAAAGATAATCTTGAAGGAGTGCGACAAGCATTTTTAGAGAAAATTCAAAAAAGGGCGATCGCAGAACAGTTTCAAGGAACCACTTTAGTCGGCCCCCACCGCGACGACATTACATTTACCATTAACAATACCCCAGCTCGTCAATACGCATCCCAAGGTCAGCAGCGAACTCTGGTATTAGCATTAAAATTAGCCGAACTGCAGCTTATTGAAGAAGTCGTCGGCGAAGCGCCTTTACTGTTGCTCGACGACGTACTTGCAGAACTCGATCTGAGCCGCCAAAATCAACTTTTAGAAACAATTCAAGAACGATTTCAAACTCTGATTACTACAACTCACCTAGGCGCTTTTGATGCTCAGTGGCTACGACAAACCCAAATTCTCTCCGTCGTTGCTGGACAAATCAATCGATTTTAGATTTTAAATTTTAGATTTTGGATTGACAAATTTTATGTTTCATGGTAAAGCTGAAAAAAAGTTGAAAAATTGGCATTATTAGCTCAATTTGAGATAGGATAAAGGTTAATTTTGATTGCCGCTTTCGCTTCCATTTTTCTAAACCTTATGAAGCATTACATTTCGCGTCTGTTAGCCTTGGTATTAGTTGTTGTCATCGGCATAGCGGGCTGTACCAATGTTCCGGCCACTCTGAGTGGAGATTATGGTCAAGACACATTAGCATTAGTGAACAGCTTGAGAACAGCGCTCACTTTGCCAGAGGGCACGCCGGAAAAAGCAGCCGCTCAAGCCAAGGCTCGCACAAGTATAAACGATTTTTTTGCTGAATACCGCCGCGATCCCGCTCTTACCAAGCTGGCCTCTTTCACGACAATGCGGACGGCATTAAACTCTTTGGCAGGACATTACAGTTCCTATCCAAACCGTCCCGTTCCTGAGAAATTGAAAAAGCGTCTTGAGTCAGAATTTCAGCAGATTGAAGCTGCTCTTAACAGAGGAGCTTAATCTCAAAATTTAGGAGCAAGGATAAATTTTAATAATTCATCTTTCATCCTTGATATTTGAGTGTTAACAATTTTTAGTAGAAATATCAACTGCTTTTAGCGCCCACTGTATCCAGGCGCTTTTTTATGCAGCATTTAGGGAAAAAATACTGAAAAATCGAACTGGATATGATATCAAATCCGGGCTTTTTACCCCCTTTATTTTTGAGTCCGCGAAGGCGAGTGCCTGCGCGCCAAGAGTTAGGCAGAGGAAAGTTTGTATAACATAGCAGCGGTTTAATCGCCGAGTCTTATCTTACCCGATCGCCCTTATTGAATTTAAATAGCCGCCAGATAGAATTTGCATTGTGCGATCGACTTGTGCCATAACTAAGTCAACCGAAAAAAGTAGAAAATTTGTAGCTGCTTGTTGAGCGCGATCGCATTTTTGCGATCGCCACCCAATTTAAACCAGAAAACCCCATTCCATTCTCCCATGAAAATTGCACCAACTCGCATCGCGAATTTTCAACACCAGCGACGCTTTTTCAGTGCGGTAACTGCTGTTTTAACCAGTAGCTTCATCAGCCAGCTTGTTTGGCCGTTTATCGGAAATCAACCAGCTTTTGCCCAAACCTCAGCCTACTGCCAATTATCCCAAGAACAGGTCAATCAAAAAGAAGACTTGCGCCGCGCCGCGCTGTCAGGAAAACGGGAATCTCAGCAAGCATATTTTGCTGTTTTGAACAAACACGCCCGGGAAATAGCAGAATGCCGCCAAAAAACTTGGCCTGAAACCCAAGCAGTTTGGCTGCGTTTGTATCCCTGCGATGTCAGGCCCGGAGAAATCGATCGAGTATTAGACAAAGTTGTGAATAAAGGCTACAACCAAGTCTATGTCGAAGTGTTTTACGATGGTCAAGTGCTGCTCCCAGTTGCAGACAATCCTACGGCTTGGCCTTCTGTTTTGAGAAATCGCGGTTACGAGAAATACGATTTGTTAGAAAAGGCGATCGCCAAAGGCAAACAGCGAGGTTTAAAAGTTTACGCCTGGTTATTTACCATGAACTTTGGCTATAGCTATGCTCAGCGTCCAGACAGACAGCAAACCCTCGCTATCAACGGTAAAAATCAGACAAGTTTAACAGTAAGCGAAGAGGCAGCAATTAACGAGGACTTCGGAGAAGTTCCGGGCAATCAAGCCTTTATCGATCCGTACAACCCACAAGCACGGCAAGACTATACTTTGTTAGTAAATCAAATAGTCAAGCGCAAGCCGCAAGGAATGTTATTCGACTACATTCGCTATCTAAGGGGCATCGGACCCGCTTCAGTTGCTACCAAAGTTCAAGACTTGTGGATTTACGGCCCAGCATCGCAGCAAGTTCTTTTGCAGCGGGCTAGCAATCAGCAAGGGCGAGATTTAATTCAGCGATATTTGACTAAGGGATTTATCAATCCTAATGACGTTCAAGCAGTAGTCAAACAGTATCCAACTGAGCGAGAACCTCTTTGGCAGGGGCGAATTCCGCAGGCGATCTCTGTAGCAACTCCCCCTTCTAGAAGAGAGAATGCCGCATCAAGATCGGCCTCAACAACTCCCGCCGCTAACAAGCCAAACCCTACAACTCCCAGATCACAACCGATACCGCCACTTCCCGATACTGGCATTCTGCAAAAAGACCTCTGGAAACTGAGCGTTGCTCACGCAGTCCAAGGGATTTTAGATTTTTTTGGAATAGCTATTCAACCAGCTCAAAGGATAGGAATTCCTGTAGGAGCGGTGTTTTTTCCCACTGCAAATCAAGCTATAAATCAAGGGGGATATGATTCGAGATTGCAGCCTTGGGACAGCTTTCCGGCTGCTGTGGAATTCCACGCCATGTCTTACGGAAATTGCGGCGATGTAAGCTGCATAGTGCCACAGGTGCAGCGGACAGTGAGTTTAGCACCTGCGGGAGCAAAAATTATTCCTGCCATTGCTGGAGATTGGGGAAAACCTCTGAAAAATCGGCCGTCTTTGGAGATTCAAATGCGGGCAATTCGCTCGGCCACGCCGCAAATTAATGCGGTGAGTCATTTTGCTTTTGGGTGGCAAGAACCGGAGGATGAAAGGGCACGGCAAACTTGCCGGTTGTAGGGGGATTAGTTGTTGTAGAGATGCGATTTGTAGCGTCTCTACAAAACGGGATTCGGGAAAGCAGCTAACTGTTGGACAAACTCTTGATGTGCGTCACTGTTTAATCCTGTTGGAAGAGTTGCGATCGCACTTGGCATATCCCCGTCTAAGAGTGCTGAAACAGCCAGCCACAACCCCGGAAAAACTCGGCTGCGGATAATTCCTTCTGCATCGGGTAGCAGAGAAATATATTCTTCTTCCTGCAAGGAAAACCAATCAATCCGGCGATCGATTACTTGCCAAACGAGATATTCTCTCACCATGCTGCGGCGGTAAACTCGCTTTTTGTCCCGTAGATCGATCGTAGCGGTACTAGCAGCAATTTCGGCAACAAATTCCGGCCCGCCTACGATGTAGCCGTCATCACTGAGGCTAGTTGCACCGCCGCGTCGGGAATCAATTAGCAGTACAGCATCGGGCTGGGGTTCGTTATCTACGTCGAGACGCACGGTGGGGTTATCGCCAAGACGCACGCCTGGAGTAGCAATTTTGTAACTCCACAGCCAGCCCATTAAATCCGCATGGGGCTCGGCGTGAGGTTCAAAGCGTAAGGGTGAAGCCATATAAACAATTCCTTCGATCAATTCTGCTTTTTTGAGTCCCGGCATGGCTGTATAGCGTCGCTCGAATTCGGCACGGGTGAGCAAATCGCCATTTTCCAAAGGAGGGATGCTGATGCGGCTGAGATTTGCGGCAGCAATCATGGCTTTTCTCCTGTTGTTATGCGTCGGTATCTTGAATTTTATCTAATTTTCGGCATAGCTGTAAGCCAGAGTTATATTATCAGAAATAAATGCTGTGGCAAATGAGTACCAAATTGGCCAGTCAATGGGCGCTAAAAATCTTGTTCTTAATCGGATCGATCGCCCTAATTTCCCTTATTTCTGAAACGCGACAAACTGCAAACTCAAATTCGCTCGCCCAACAAATCGCACCCGTTGAAAATCCCCCGCCAAACCTGCTGAAACCCCGAAAACTAAAAACACCCTCTTCTCCCCCCGCCACTTCCTCTCCCAAACCTCCCGAACAACCTTTAGTCTTCGCACCGCCCGCGCAATTTCGCAGCCAAATAGTTTATAAAGCCCGTATTAACAACTCAAAAGTTATCGCCCTGACATTTGACGATGGCCCTTCGCCTGAAACTTTGAAAATATTAGAAATTTTGCAGAAACATAACGCGGTAGCTACATTTTTTTGCTTGGGTGCAAATTTGCGTGAGTATCCAGAAATTGCGAAAAGAGTTGTGCAAACGGGAAATGCGATCGGCAATCATACTTGGCATCACTATTCTCACAATGTTACCGAAAAAACAGCATCGGATGAAATTGATAATACCGGGGTTCATATTTATCGATCGACTGGGGCAAAAAGTTTTTTGTTTCGCCCCCCCGGGGGCCGTTTAAATAACGGTTTGGCAGATTACGCTAAAAAGAAAAATTATGTAGTCGTCATCTGGTCGATCGACCCTAAAGACTTTCTGCAACCTCCGGCCGCTGCGATCGCCCGTAGCGTGCTATCCCAAGCGACATCGGGGGCGATCGTATTGTTGCACGACGGCGGCGGAAATCGCCAGCAAACAGTCGAGGCGCTATCTGCAATTATTCCCAAACTCAAACAGCAGGGATATCGTTTTGTAACCGTGCCGCAATTGCTGCAAATGCACGCTGGACAAAAACAGCGAATTGCCGATCAAAAATCTCCATAAACAGACATCTCACCACAATTAACTTACTGGGAATTTCATCTTCTTTCATTTGCGTTAATGTGCGGTTAAAAATTCAAATTATGCTAAGGTTATTATTAATAACCATAAAAGCCTTGCTTAATTATAATGCAAAAAGTACAAGCAAGAGATATAAACCTCCGCTATCTAATCGATAACTTCGGTTTACAGCGAGTTCGTAACAGTAAATTTTTCAGAGAATGGCAAGAAAACTTACCCGAAGTAACAGACTCAGAAAAACAATTGCTCGATCGCGTGCAAGACATATACTTCAACTTGGTAGATAACCCGCCTGTATTGGAAAATGCAGTCAAGCTAACAATCATCAGCCCTATTTTGTTTATTGCCGGTCTGTATGAGTCTCCTTTTCAAGTCAAAGCCGAAAAGTCCATATCCATTCAAGAGGAAGACGAAGGCCGAATCATCGAAGGCAGAATAGATATCCTAATTATGAAAGCAAACTTGTGGGTGACAGTAATTGAATCCAAACAACTTTCGTTTTCAACTGACGAAGCACTTGCCCAACTTCTGACATATATGCTGGCAGATCCCAATCCTGAAACTCCTACTTTTGGGATGATTTCTACAGGTGCTAACTTCTCTTTTGTGAAGTTAGTCAGAGCGGAAACTCCCCAGTATGCCTTATCTCCAGAATTTGTAATCCGCAATCCCGGCAATGAATTGTACCGAGTTTTGCAGATTTTAAAACGTCTGAGTCAATTGCCAGACTAGCAATAAAAGCCATTTTGAGTTATCTTTCAAAGCAGACAATATCTAATATCTCAAATTTCAAAGTGGTGCGAGCATGGTAAATTACTGGATAGTCGGCGCTGTGGCAATAGCTTCTGTCTGCTGGGCAGAAATAATACGAGACTTTTATCACGTCGTGTCCCATTATTGGGCACCCCTGCAAAAGCTGCACACTTGGCATCACCGCGTTTTCCGCCCGAATTTGACCCCCGTCAGCGAGACTATTTACAAGCAAGCACACTGGCGTCACGACGTGCCTGAAGCTGCCGCGATGATGCTTTTGGGCTTGTTGCTGTGGGTTGTAGCTTATTTTGGGCTGCCGGAATACCACTGGGGTGCAGCAGCGGGTTGTATTTATACTTTAGGCTTTTTGTTGAGCGCGATCGCCCGCGGGTGCGGCATCAAAGGCGCAGACGAATTAACCGACATCACCCACCAACCGGGAGACTTCCTTACTCCCCCTGGCAAGTGGTTAGTTAATAAACCTTATCACTGGCGGCATCATTTCGACAATCAAAATGCTTACTATTGCGGTACTTTCACCTTAATAGATAAACTTATGGGTACAGCACTTTCTCTCAAAGGCAAAACTGTAGCCGTCACCGGTGCATCGGGAACTTTAGGTCGTTCGCTTCTCAAACACCTGCACAAAGCTGGTGCAAAAGCAATCGCCCTCACCTCGGGAAATGAGGAAATTACTTTGGATGTAGACGGCGAAAATTTACCTGTAAAAACCGTAACTTGGCAAGCTGGCCAAGAGGCAGACTTAGCCATACTTTTAGAAAAAATCGATATTCTCGTCATCAATCACGGAATTAATGTACACGGAGAAAGAACAGGAGAGGCGATCGCCAACTCATACGAAATTAACACTTTTTCCGCGTGGCGACTGATGGAACTCTTTTTCTTAACAGTCCGCACTAACGAAAACATCGCTTGCAAAGAAGTCTGGATCAACACTTCCGAAGCAGAAGTAATTCCCGCTGTCAGTCCCCTGTACGAACTCAGCAAGCGCGCCCTAGGAGATTTAGTCACCCTGCGGCGGCTAGACGCGCCCTGCATCGTTCGCAAACTCATTTTAGGGCCGTTTAAAAGCAACTTAAACCCGATCGGTATCATGTCTCCTGACTGGGTAGCACAGCAAGTTGTCAAACAAGCTAAAGCCGATGCCCGCAATATCATCGTCACCATTAATCCTTTGACTTTTATCGTTTTTCCAGTCAAAGAGTTTTTTGTTTCTCTTTACTTCCAAATTTTCAGCCGGAAAGCGATTTCAGAGATAAAGGAAGCTGCCGCATCTGAAAAATCTAGCGCGGAAGCAAAGATTAATTGACGAACTAAAATCTGGTTTCTGCAGGGGCGGCGGCTGTGACTGTCCGCCCTGCTGCTAAATTCCACAAAACTAAAGCCTTTGTGATATCGTCACGAGTAAGCTCACGCCTCCACTCCCCGAGCCGCAAACCCACTCTTCTGATTCATTGGGTCAAAACCGTTGACGGGGAGTGGAATCGAGAGCTGTTTCGGGCCCCATTGCCAACAGGGTTATGCTTACTGATACAAATTATTGAATATTATTACTAACTATTGTCTCTCCTGATTCACTTCTATCCGCACGGGGTACTGTACGCTACCCGTTGCTGGTGCGGAATGTGGGTTTCAACTATGCTCGTTGATTAGTTGATACGTCCAGGACTCATAAGTGTAATTTGATAGTGGTCGAATTGGGCGATCGCGATCGGTAAAGAGAACAAGCACTACACCGTTCTCGGTCGGCAAAAATAAACTTTTGTAAAGGTTAGAGAAAATACCGGAAACTACTTTGGAACAGGCGTAGTCAGTGAAATCACCGATCACATAAAAACTTTCGATAACAAGTATCAATTGATAAAATCTTTTCACACGTTGTGAGAGGCAGGCAAAAGTTTGGTGATCGGGATCTTGAGGATGCGTCTTTCGAGTTCATCTACCTTTTCAAAAGAAAAAACTAAAATGCCAAGATCACTTGAAATCTTCGGCGATGGTCGCGTGTACGAAATAAAAGACGACCTAGCCGTTAAAGTCACGGAGACAAATGGGCAAGTAAAAGCCTTAATCGAGGCTTTAAAGTTCAGCGTAGCTAAAACATACAACATTAATCCTCCCGACGAACAACCGCCTGAAGTGGCAGAACGCAGAGGTTCAAAGCATATCAATGGAGAAGGCTTTAAGCTTCTCACTACGTTTGAAGGATGCGAGCTGACTGCTTATGATGATGGCGGTGGAGTTTGGACAATTGGTTACGGACACACTGGCGACGATGTTTTTCCAGGACTGACGATTAGCCAAACGCAAGCAGAAGAATTGCTGCGCCTAGATTTAGAAAAATTTGAATCTTTTGTTGAGGATGCCGTTGAAGTTCAGCTCAATGACAATCAGTTTTCTGCACTGGTTTGTTTCTGCTTCAATGTGGGTCCAGGAGGTTTTGGAGATTCAACTCTTCTGAAGCTTTTGAACCAGGGAAATTATCAAGGAGCAGCTAATCAGTTTCCTGTGTGGAATAAGGTAAATGGTGAACCCTGGCTAGGGCTGACACGCCGACGATTGGCTGAACGAGCACTCTTTTTGGGAAATCCCTGGCAGTCATTCTTAACCTATGAAGGAACAGGCGAAGAAGTAACAGGTGAAACAATCTCAGAAGCACCTCGCACCTTGAAACTCACCGATGCTGTCATGCAAGGTGAGGATGTTCGTCAAGTACAAAAAGCTTTGAAAGCAGCAGGAATCAATCTCGAACCTGATGGAGTATTTGGTAATGATACTGACCAGGCAGTGAGGCAGTTTCAGCAGCAGAAAGGGCTAGCGGCGGATGGTGTTGTAGGTGCCCAAACGCGAAAAGAATTGGGACTATAACATCGATTGTGTAACTAAATTCAAACAGATTGGAGAAAACCATGACTGAATCAAGCGAGCTTCTCTTTAATCAACCTGTAATTGTCGAAGCCTGTGAAGAATTTGTCCAACGGGATATGTTGGAAATTAAAGGCAGTTTTCCCGGATTGCTCAAAGATGCACCCATGTCTTCGACGGCGGTGGTCAATGGCTTATCCCAGCAGTTGATATATCAACTCCAACTGATTGTGCCAGATGCCTTTGTCAGTTTTGATGACCTCAATGTAGACTTGCTGGATGCAGCCTTTCCCTATGTACAAGCCCCTGCAAAACAGGCACTCCAGAGAGCGATTCAAGATCGAGGTCAAACTATGCAGGTGAACTCTGCCTACCGCACGATCGCTCAGCAAATGTTGCTGTATAATGCTCGCTTCAACAACTCTAATCCTGTAGCTCCACCGGGAGCCAGCAACCACCAAACTGGGTTAGCGATCGATATTGAAGATGCAACAGGCTGGGAAGTTTATTTGATGCGGTATGGCTGGAATCCATTACCAGGCGATCCACCTCACTTCGACTACCAAGGCGGCGGCACGATCGATCTTCGCAGCAAATCAATCCTCGCATTTCAGCAGCTTTGGAATCAGAATCATCCTAATGAAAGGATTAGCGAAGATGGCGGTTTTGGTCCTCAAACCGAGAATGCACTTAATCTCTCTCCTGCTCCAGGGTTTCCTAAAGCGCCGTGGAATGACAAACCCAGAACGTTGCGCTTGACGATCCCCCGAATGGAAGGTTCGGATGTACTCAAGCTTCAGGAAGGCTTGAAAAAAGCTGGGATTGTAGTTGGGGCTGATGGTGAATTTGGGCCAGCAACAGATAAAGCTGTCAAGGAATTTCAGCAGAAGAAGGGTTTGAAGCCAGACGGAATGGTCGCTATCAAAACCCGCGAACAAATGGCTTGACTTGTTTGCGAGCTAGTTAACAAAATCTGGAACGGAAAGATACATTGCTGAATATGCTGAGTTTTCTGAAGAGCTATAACTTACGGCTCCAGAACTCGGCAGATCTGCAACTCTCTGAATTAGACAAAGATACTGGAGCAATGAATTAAAAATGGCTGACAAACCCGATAAAAAACTGAATTTTTACGCCTTATTAATAGGTATTGACTACTACCTACCCAATCGGTTGTACAAGAATCTTAAAGGAGCCGTGCGTGATATTAACCTTGTAGCAAGCTACCTCTCCCAGACACTGAAGATTCCATCAGAACGGATTTTCAGGCTGACTTCTCCAAATCCTGAAGTCGCAGAAACGATCGGAACCAAAGACTCGGAACCAACTTATGAAAATATTGTGGCGAAGTTTAATGCCATTACAGAAATAGCACAACCAGGAGAGCAAGTATATATTTACTACTCCGGACATGGAGGACGGGCGACAACCATCTATCCAGAGCTAAGGGGGGGGGCTGACCAATATGATGAAGGTATTGTACCAATGGATGTTGGCGATCGCGAGGGTCGCTACCTGCGGGATGTGGAGTTGACGACGCTCTTGAAGCGGATGACGGACAAAGGGTTGATTGTCACAGTTATTATCGATAGCTGTCACTCTGGAGGAGCAACCCGAGGCGATGCTGCTATCCGAGCAGGAGATGGAATCGACACAGCACACCGAGACAAGGAAAGCTCGGTTGCTCCGCTTGAGGAGTTGATTGCAAACTGGAAGGCTCAAACTGGAGGACTAGATGGTGACATTGCATGGATTCCGCCAGCAAACAATTACCTTCTTTTGGCAGCCTGCCGCCCCAATGAGTATGCCTACGAGTATGCGTTTGACGGCAAGGAGCGACATGGAGCGCTGACCTACTGGCTAATTCAGACTCTGGCGACCAGTTCCCCAGGATTGAGTTTCAGAAAGCTGTACGAGCGCGTTTGCGCTCAAATTCAGAGTAAGTTTCCCCAACAGTTACCCATGTTAGTCGGTGACGGCACGCGCGCCGTGTTTGGGAACGACAACTTACCCCATCACTACAGCGTGATTGTTAGCAGTGTAGATTCCAACCAAAAGCAAATCACCCTGAATGCTGGGTTAGCTCAAGGACTCAGTAGTGGTACTAGATTTGCTATCTACCCCCTGAATGCAACAGATTTTTCCAATAGGCAACAGCAACTGGCGATTGTTGAAATTTTAGAGGTTCAAGCTTCAAAATCAGTGGCTAAAGTTTTAGAACCTCAAGAGGGAGGCATTGAGGTTGGAGAAGAGAGCAAAATCGAACCAGGCGCTCCTGCTGTCCTGGTAGCTGCACCCGTCGATCTTGTGCGTCGAGTCCTCTTGTTAGATAACAAAGAAGCAGGTGATAAGGAGCATCAATTACCAGCCGAGTTAGTTGACAAACAACAGGAAGCTTTAGAGAAAGTTCGGCAAGCTTTGACAGGGAATGGTTGGGTTGTTGAAGTGAAAGCAGGCGACACTCTCAAGTCTCACTATCAAGTGGCGGTTGGTCGAGATGGCGAGTACGAAGTTTCTAGTGAAACTCCTTTCACAAACTTAGGAATCCCCCTAAAAATTGATGATTTACTTGCGGAAAATGCTCTCGTTAAACGCTTAGTTCATTTGTCTAAATATCAGGCAGTTCAATCTCTTGACAATCCGGATTCAGAACTTACTACATATGTCGAATTTGAATTGTTAGATGTAAACCGTAAACCTTTTGCAGATCCCAGCAATATTGTGATAAAAAAGGGTGAATCAATGGTCTTGCGGATCAAAAATACTTCGTCTCAACCCCTGAATATTGCGATCTTAGACCTTGACTCGACTTGGGCGATCTATAAATTCTCTATCAAAAGAAACGAAGACATATTTTATCCCCTTGATAGTAAAGAAGAGATTTACGATACCGTGAATACTGAATTGCCAGATGGCGAAGCCTACAAACAAGCGAAAGAAACGCTCAAGTTGTTTGCAACTCGCGGTATCGCCCAATTCGACTGGCTTACCTTACCTGCTCTCCATGAAGATTTAGGTCAAAAAGGAAATCTTGACGAAGAGCTTGAGAACGTAGTCAATAAAAAGGGTTTAGGGATTAACCCTCTCAACCAGCTATTAGGTACTATTGGTGCCGATCTTGAGAATCCGCCACCAGAAGGTCGTAGAGTGCGCTCTAAACCGAATCCGAATGCTGAGTGGGTAACGAAGCAGGTGACATTCACTCTCACTCAATCATAGCTTGGAAATCGGGCTGTAGAATGACTGAGAGTTTGAGGTGGCTAAATTTAAGCCAACGAGTTCAGGTCAGTGACTGCAAACCCTAACAAAACATTTAGAAGCGGGACTTGCAGTTACTTTGAATCCCGATCGCAATCTCACTAGGTGTGGCGGCGACAAGCTTGGGGCATCAGGTTTGATGCCCTTAATCAGGTGAGAGCGCCCGTATCCGAGTAGCGAGCTTGATAAAAAATATTCAGTGGAGGTAGACCCGTGACTTGGGAATATAACAAAACGAACTTCGATCGCAATTTAGCTGTCGTTATCGGTATTGATCGTTATAAAAACCATCCTCAAATTCACCGTCTGAGAACACCAGTCAACGATGCTAAGGCGCTTGCCGATGTGTTAGAAAAGTACGAGTATAAACCTGAAAATGTCATTCGTCTGTTAGACGAAGCCGCCACACTGACAGGACTCCAAACGCTACTTAATGATACTCTTCCTAATCAACTCAAGCCGACGAAAGGCGATCGCCTCATTTTCTACTTTGCGGGTCATGGCATTCCCCGCAACAGTCAAGATGGTCCAAAAGGATATCTAGTCCCACAGGATGCAGACTGGCAGAAAGAAGGCTCTTTTTTAGCCATGTCTGAGGTGTACGAGGCACTAAGCAAACTGGAGTGTCATCATTTGCTGGTCATTCTGGACTGTTGTTTTGCTGGAACGTTTCGCTGGGCAGGTCGCCGGAAAATCATTCCGATTCTGGAAACCGTTCGGCGGGAACACTACGATCGCTTCATTCGCTATCCAGCATGGCAGGTGATGACTTCGGCGGCGCACGACCAAGAAGCGTTAGATGTGGCTAAATTGGCCCAGGACAAGCGCGGTGCAGTTGCAGATGAAAAGCAGGAACTGCATTCTCCGTTTGCGCTAGCACTGCTGTCGGGATTGGGCGAAAACAAAGCCGACTTGATCCCGGATGGCGTAATTACTGCTCACGAACTGTATGTGTATCTAGAACAGCAGGTCAGCAAGTTCTCTGGCGAACGTCAAAGACCTGGAATCTATCCCATGAGGCTAGAGTATGACAGAGGAGAGTTTGTGTTCACTAGACCTGGATTCACGTCCTCTCAACTTAAGCCTGCGCCACTCCTCAACGAGAGCAATAATCCTTATCGCGGGTTGGCATCGTTTGATGAAAAACACGCCCACTTCTTCTTCGGTCGAATGATATTAGTTGAAGAACTCCAGCGTTGCCTCTCTCAACCCAATCGTTCTCTCACGGTGGTTTTGGGAGCTTCTGGTTCCGGTAAATCCAGTCTAGTTAAAGCAGGATTGATTCCTGATTTGAGGCAGGAATCAAAATGGTACATCCTCGATCCAATGCGTCCGGATCGGTTTCCATTTACAGCTCTAGCACGAGCCATTTTGCCCATCGCTAAACCGGAACTAATCGAGCAACTCTCTCAATTGAGTTTTCTAGACGAAGTGTTCAAACCCAAGGATAAAAACAATCAAGATGATAGTGACGAACCAACGGATGCAGTGTTTGTCAAACTAGCAGAATCTTGGAACAGTGCAACGCCAGAAGCTAAACTTTTGCTGATTGCAGATTACTTCCAGCAGCTCCAGAAATTGTGCCGGAATTCCCAAGAAGAGAAACAGTTTTCGCAGCTTTATCGCGCAATTTTTGAAAAGCTAGAATCTCTGAGTAATAGACTACAAAATGAACCCCAACACCTCACCAGTCTTATTAAAAAGTGGAGTGATAGTCATCCTAATGCCAAATTACTGTTAACAATCGATCAGTTTGAAGAGTTGATTACGATGAGCCAGGAGAGCAAAACAGAAACTCACGGCGGTGACGAGACACCTGATGAACGTGCTGCTGAAGCTCAACCTTGGCTGCCGTTTTTGCAGGTGCTGAGAGAGGCAATTGTCCAATGTTCCCAGCAGTTGCATATTGTGCTGACACTACGCTCAGACTTTGAACCGCGTTTTCTTTCCTCACCGCTTTCGACTTACTGGAAAGATGCCCGATTCCCCGTGCGGGCGATGAATTTGGATGAGTTGCGACAGGCGATCGAAGGACCCGCCCTGAAGCAAGCGTTGTATTTTGAGCCACCGGAGTTGGTGGGCAAGTTGATTGATGAGGTGGGGCAGATGCCGGGAGCCTTGCCGTTGCTCTCGTTTACCTTGAGTGAACTGTATATCAAACTGTACGATCGTTGGACGAAGGATAATGCAAGCGATCGGGCTTTGCGAATCAAGGACTATGAGGAACTCGGCGGAGTGGCAGGAGCGCTGACTCGTCGGGCAACAGAGGAGTATGACAACCTTGTGAGAAAGTTTGGCGAAGAATCGGGCAAGGCATACCAAGCAACGATGCGACGGGTGATGCTGCGGATGGTGGTGATCGAAGGGGGAGGAGTTGCACGGCGACGGGTGCCGGAGCCTGAATTAGCCTACTCCGATGCCGAGGAAAGCAAACGAGTAGAATATGTGGTTGATCGACTGGTTGAGGCTCGCCTGCTGGTGAAGGGACAGGAAGCAGGAACAGTTTACGTGGAGCCAGCGCACGATTTTCTAGTGCGGGGTTGGGATCAATTACAAAAATGGATTAAGAACCAGCAAGACGATTTAGCCCTGCAACAACGGTTAACTGTCGCAGCAAATGACTGGCATAATAAAAACGAACAGGAAAAAGAACACAAAACGCTGCTCAATATTTTGAGACAAGCAGAAACCTTTTTTATCTGCAAAGTTCAGGATTGGCGACTCGATCGAGAACGTCGCAAACAACGAAAAGCAGAGTCTTCTAAACGTTCCCGTGAAAAGTCTGTTCAGTACCTTTGGGACGACGATCCTCGCTTAGAACAGCTAAAGCGAATTCTCATTGGCAACAACTGGTTCAATCGTACAGAGGACAGTTTTGTAAGGGAAAGTTTGATTGAACAACGGAGAAATTCTTACAGACTCATTGAGATTGTCACGGCAGTAGGAGTTGGACTGGTCGGTTTGACGATCGCTGCACTGTATCAAGCTGAAGTATCATCGTTGCGGGAAAAAGCTGCTAGGGCACAACTTTCATTATCCAGTGGCTCACCTATGGATGGGCTAATTTTAGCTATTCAGGCAACTGGAGAGAGCCAGGATAGGTTGAAGCAGGTTGTGCCTCAGCTACAAAGTGTTTTACCTGAGGCAATCCATACAGTACGAGAACGCAACATTCTACGGGGACATCAAGGGTGGGTCATTTCTGTTGCGATAAGTCATGATGGCAAATATATTGCCACTGGTAGTCAAGACCAAACTGTGCGGTTATGGTCTATTGAAGGTAAGTTACTCAATACCTTCAAAGGTCATCAAGGATGGGTGAATTCAGTGAATTTTAGTCCTGACGGCAAATATATTGCCACTGGTAGTCAAGATAAAACCGTGCGTTTATGGTCTATTAAAGGTAAGTTACTCAATACCTTCAAAGGTCATCAACAAGAGGTATATTCAGTAAATTTTAGTCCTGATGGCAAATATATTGCCACTGGTAGTCAAGACCAAACTGTGCATTTATGGTCTAGTGAAGGTAAGTTACTCAAGACCTTCAAAGGTCATCAAAAAGGAGTTCGTTCAGTAGCTTTTAGTCCGGATGGCAAATCTATTGTTAGTGGTAGTGAAGACAATACTGTGCGGTTATGGTCTCTTGAAGGTAAATTACTAAATACCCTTAAAGGACATCAGGGTCCGGTTTTATCAGTCAGTTTTAGCCCCAGTAGTCGATACCTGCTCAGCGGTAGTATTGACCGAACTGTAAGATTATGGTCGATCAAAGGTGAGTTACTTGATACAAGGTCTGAGCATGAAGATCAAGTCGCCTCAGTTTCCTTTAGCCCTAACGGGCAATACGTCATTAGTAGCAGTTTTGATAATTCAATTCGTTTATGGAATTTTATAAATGGATCTCTAGTAGAACTAGCTACTCTGAGAGGACACGAGAGGGAAGTCCTTGCAACAGCATTTACCCCCAGCGGTCAATTTATTGTTAGTGGCAGCGGAGATCAAACTGTACGAGTGTGGTCTACCGATGGACAACCAAATAAATTGCTAAAAAAAACTGAAGATGAGCCAGGAAAAATCCTATCAATTGCTTTTAGTCCTGATGGCAAATATATCGCTAGTGGCAATTACAATTCTACCCTACGATTGTGGACTATTCAGGGGGACTCACTCCCTCTCCTTCCAGGACACAAAGACTTTATATCCTCAGTTGCTTTTAGCCCAAATGGTAAATATGTTATCAGTGGTAGTTGGGATAATACAATTCGTGTTTGGTCTATACAGGATGGTTGGATAACTACCTTAAAGCAACCTGACAAGGTTCTATCAGTTGCATTTAGCCCCGATGGAAAATACATTATTAGTGGCAGTGCAGATAAGAATGTATACTTGTGGTCTCTCGAAAGAAATCAGGGTAAATTATTATCTATCTTTAAGGGACATAAGTTACCAGTTAACTCAGTTGCCTATAGTCCTAATGGAAAATATATTGTCAGTGGCAGCGACGATAAGACAGTTCGATTATGGTCTGCTGAGGGAAAGTTGTTAAAAATCCTGGAAGGACATTCGGCAAGAATTTACTCTGTCGCCTTTAGTCCTGATAGTCGATACATCGTGAGTGGTAGCATTGACTCTACAATTCGATCATGGTCTATAAAAGGTGAGCTACTTAATACTCTTAGAGGGCATCGGGGTTGGGTTTACTCAGTTGCTTTTAGCCCTGACGGGAAACAGATTGTCAGTGGCGGTCAGGACGGGACAGTACAGTTATGGTCTTTCGACAGTAACAACGAAAGCAAGAATGAACTACAAGCAGTTCTCAAAGGACATTTAGGAGAAGTTTACTCGGTAGCCTTTAGCCCCAAGGGTAAGCACATTGTCAGCGGTAGTGACGCTAACGAACTGAGGTTATGGCCTAATAACAACTCGAAAGGATGGCTCCAGACTGCTTGCGATAATGTGCACAATCATCCTATTTTCAAAGAGCCTAAAGGGATAGCACTAGACGCCAAGAACACTTGTTCTCGGAATGCTTGGCGACGGAAGCATTTATAAAGCTGCTACAACCTGTAATAGACGGCTTATGAGATAGAAGGATAAACTGTACAAAAGTTTATCATGTTCGTTGACAAGAGTTTCCGAAATGGTTAGCGACTGCCTTGTATTTAATAGTAGAGCTGAATGAGTTGTTGCTCTGCAAGCTAAAACAGCCCTATTTCTCAAGGAGTCAAATCATGAACACAAAATGGGCATCTTCCCTTAAACTGCTGATCGCAGCTTCTATAGTTGTTAGTTTTTGCACCTACATTTTTGCTTCCCGTGCTATGGCTAAACCAGGTTCGACTCCTATAACATCTGGTGACACCGGTACCCCTAAGAGCGGAAGAAGTGATAGTTCTAGCCTACCTAGATGCACACATCCCGCAAAGCAAACTGCTTGTAGAGGCTAGAACAATCTGCAATTCTAGTGATTTGTAAAGGCTCTATCGAAAAATTTCCATCCTTCTTGAAATTTTAACCAAAAATTAATGGTTTTAACCTGGTAAAATTTGCAATAAGGTAATTTTTGAGGTTGCCTAAAGTTGAAATTATTCTTCATAATTAACCCTCTTCTATTGCTCCTGAAAATTTTATGAGTAGTAGAAGGGGGCTTTTTTGGGATCGGGCAGTATAAACCAATACGGTTTACTTAAGACCGAAAAAGTGATAAACTAGGTATGATGTACAAAAAAGTAAATCAAGTATAGTGCCGT
>NZ_JAUBUI010000075.1:0-29007 GCF_036705385.1 Microcoleus sp. B3-A4
ACTAATTATTAAATGGAACAGAAAAATAAAAAATAAAGGTAACTTAGTTAATGCAGTTTAGATGTTTGACAGCTTAAGAACCTCTAATACTTTTGCCATCGATGGGGATAATCTCGCCAACTATCGAACCAAGCATACTTTGAAGCCACTTCGCTAAACATTGTTCTAAAGCTTCAGGATTGATTCTTTCAAAGACTCGTCGAAAAGTATCATCACTCGGGATACCATTGGGTAATTCGAGAAATTCCTCTAACCATTGTTGTTTAGCGATGCCATAATTTTCCATGTCTTCCCAACCTTCTGCACCGCTAATGACGGCTAAAATAGAGATTACTAAAATATCTTTTAATAAGTGTTTTTGGGTTCTTTGAACTCTGGGGTCGGGGAGCTCTGCTACATAATTCAATAAATTGGCTTGGATTTCGCTCAGAGGTGTTAACTGTCGTTTTTCTGCTCTTTTAGCTTGAGATTTTACAGCGAGTTTCAATCTAGGTGCAAAACCCTTTGTCATTGTCTTTAACTCCGTTTCAACTTGATTGACTTTGTTAAGATTCAAACTTGATTATAGGTTTGAGTTTGCTCCACAGGTATAAAGTCTATTGACGTTTTTTTGTCAAGTACACTTTATACCAAATTAGATGAGCTTACCCTGATTGAATATGCGTTTTCCCTGTTGATGTTTCAATGCTGTCTTGCTTTGTTCCACCAGCAATTAATTCTTCAGTATCGTTGTGCAACTTTTTGCAAAGCCGATCCAGGGGAATATCGTTAGCATCATATCCAAAGGGATTTTCAATTTCTAAACCGATCGCCTCAATGCCAAACAACCCAAAAGCCACTACCCCAACAACGGGAATTGTCCACCATTGCAAATCTTTCACCATCTGAAAAGGCAGTGCCAAACAATATAAAAGTAATAGGTGCCGTAGGTGAATCGAATAAGCTTTTGGCATCGGCGCAGATAAAATGCGTTCGCAGCGAGACAGACATTCTACTAATTGATCGAGCAAGCGATTGAGGGAGGCAAATTGAATACTATCGATGTGCTTTTGGGTATACTGTTTTGTTAGATATCCCCCAATCCATTGCGTCACTTTCAATGGCATATTAGTTACATATTGCAACCCCGAACATTGTTCAGGAGAAAGAACATACTTTTTTAAGCCATCGTCAACTCCCGCGTATATTAAAGGCTGTTGTATTGCAATAAAAAAAGCCGATAATAAGCGCAAATAAGCTGCTTTTTCTGGACGATATGCTAAAGTTTTTTCGGAAGTTGTCATCCACATCTTTCTGGAAAGATTACGACCCGTAAATATCCTCGGATCTGCAATTTTTCAGCCATCCCAATTTTTTAGCCTGTATTTTTCTGAAAAACTAATAGTAATACTAAAACAATTACCGGGATTAATCCCGTTAAAATTGGTTGGCACAGACCTGGATATCCATTTGTGTAAATGATAGTAATGAGCGCAGCCATTACCATAATCAAAAGCACTTGGCTTTTGATATCCCGAATGACGGAACTTTTTAATTCTAGAGCTAGCTTAAACCAATTATTTCTGTCAAAATTTATACAAACTGCCTCAATTAGAATGGGACATTATTTACGCCTGATGGTAAAAAAAATTCCAATACTCAGAGCGAAGAAACTCGCTTAAATGATTACGTTATAGAGTTGAACAAATGGTTGCAAGATAGATACAAAGAACCAAGGCACAAGTGGCAAGATTCAGACGTATTAATCACAGGGACAAATCATAGTGATGATGGAATAACCTACGCTGAATTTAATCTATTTTTTTTTGTGAATGATATAAAGCTGGAAAATGGCAGAAGAGGCGATCGCGTTAGCAGTCAAATCTATCAAGAAGTCTTGCACTATATTAAATGCTGTCATACAAATTAATACTCCGAACAGTTTTGAGCTTTTGAACTGTAGCCCTACTTCCAGTTGCCGTTATCGATGAGCATCTGAAGCATCGCTTTGTCGCTTCAAAACCAGCAAGGTGATGTCATCAAATACCTTTTGCTTACCAATATGCCGCCGCAAATCGCCAATAATGGCTTCTTTAATTTCGATCGCCGATTTGTGCCAGTTCTCGCTAATTACTTCACAGAGTTTATCGACTCCATATTGCACTTTGTTGATATCTTTCGCTTCTGGTATCCCATCAGTGTAGAGGACTACTCCATCTCCCGTGTGTAGCTCAATGGAAATGTGACTGATGAACTTAACAATGTCATCGTCAAGAGCAATAGGAAAGCCCAAATCCATGGTGTCGATACGTTCTAGCTGTCCACCGTTTCGCACGACGAGCACTTCTTCGTGTTGACCGCTGACGCTGATGCGCCCTTGGGAGTAATTTAAAATCGCTAGAGTAAGACTTTTCTGGGAATTCATGCGCTGGACGTTTTTGTAAAGGGTGCGGTTGATCACATCCAGGAACCGAACGGGGTCTACTTCGGGGATTTCCTTGAGGGTGCGAACGGCGGTTTGCGCCATCAGCATCAAGATGCCACTTTCAAGTCCATGTCCAGTGACATCGCCGATGCCCAGAGTGACAACGCCATCGGTGTTTAAAACATCATAGTAGTCGCCGCCGACTTCATCGGCAGCCTCCATGTATCCAGCAATATCGAGTCCTTCAATTTCCAGTTCCTCAGCGTTTGGCAGAATCATCTGCTGCATTTGACGCACAATATCCAATTCCGCACCCATGCGAAGATTGTCTTCCTTGAGTCTCTCGTTGAGGGTATCTAACTTTTGCGCCGAGTCCGCCAGTTCCTCTATGGCTTGTTCGAGTCGATCGGATTGTACCAAGATCGATTGGTCAAAAACATCAAGCAACTGCCTCAAAGTCGCTACTTGGGATTTAAGCTGCGCTACCTCCTGCTCAGTGTTTCTTGTGAATATTTGCCCTTTGGCTGTAGCAGATTCATCTTTTTGAGCGAAGACAGCTCCTCGATCGAAGGGCAGCAGTGCTGTCTTGACGTTCAGCGCCAGAGTGCTGAACATCTGAACCGTGCTAATAGGAATCTGGACTTTCAAGAACATGATAATTGCAAACATATTGCCTGAAGGTAATAGACCACCAAACCCCAACACAGACTTAATTCCGAAGGGAATCACAAAGGAGTCCTGAGCGGGAATATAGGGGCTGCCAATCGCTTCAGGTACATAGAAGACGTTGTATTTCCTCTGCTCGATTTCTACCAAAAGATTCGGGTCAGGGTTGATAACTGTTTTTATATCTAAGCCGAGCTGTCTGATGAGTTGTGAGATCATCGGTAGCTGATCGACTACAGATTCGCTTATCAGTGGAATAGCCTTATGTCCAACGGATGTGTGTCTTGAGTTCCATTCCGTTTTTTCTCCTACTGTTGCCAGTGCAGTCATGCACTTCATGGCAGGCAAAGGGGGATAGTCGCCCAACATACTACGGGCATACTCGGCAAGTTCGACTTCTAAGTCTTCATAAGGGTGAGTTTTGAACAAACGGACTAGGGCGCAGGATTTCTCACCAGTTGGCTTAGTACAGAAATTTTCGTAAACATACCTAACAATTCTGTTACTCGCCTCTTCCATACTTTCAACCCGCAAGCCGAAATGGCGTAGAGCCAACCCGCATTCCGCCATGTCCCTTAAAGTGAATCTCGTCAAGTCGTACATCGGACTTCCTTATAGATTTGGAAATAACGGCAACTAAGAAAGACAGCGCCACAATCCAGTAATTATGGTGCATTTCGGCAGGTACTCGCATCGCCGCCATGCCAATATAAAGCATACTTTCAATGCCAGAACCCATGAGAATACCGGGGATTAACAACGAGAACCTATGTGCAAAACCTCGATGCAAGCTGTAGAAGGTGATACCAGATGCAATGACTGGGGCAAGCCAAAAGACAATCACAACAGGTAAATCGTAGGCGATCGCTACTGGCAGGTGATAAGCCAGCATTCCTATAAAGTGCATTGCCTAGATGCCCGTTCCCATTGTCAAAGAACCACCAATTAACCCAGCTAGGCGAATATTTTCACCTTTTTCTGGAGTCATTCTCCCAGTTAATTATAAGGTGATATAGGAGGAAAAAATGGCAATAATGATGGAAAATTTTCTATAAAAAATTGAATTTAATTGCAATTAATAGATGAAAATTAGAGAAATTTAGACGGTGAGTACAGCTTTGAAGAGCGCTTGAAATTTAGCCTTTTTCGTGGCAGTAGGTTTGAGGTATCGTACCACCACCTCGTAAATTTGACTGCTAACGCGATCGCCCCGACGACAATTTTCCAGTTTAATGTCATAAGTTTATTTTTTCGAGGTATTGGCGATCGATCTAAACCAATGCGGTGGCTGGAGGCTGTGACTTTTTTTCTACGCCTAACTCCATCCGCTTCAAAACCAACAATGTGATGTCATCAAACACTTTTTGAGTGCCGATATGTCGCCGTAAATCGTCAATCACCGCTTGCTTAATTTCTTGTGCCGACAAATGCCAATTTTGACTCACGATCGCACAGAGTTGCTCCCATCCATACTGGGCCATGTCCATGTTCTTGGCTTCTGTAATGCCATCGCTGTAGAGGACAATGCCATCCCCTGGCTGGAGATCGATCGCGACGAGTGCGATCGATCAAATCAGTGATATTTGCATCCAGGGCAATGGGCTGTCCTAAATCGATCGTGTCTAGCAGTTCCACCAGCCCTCCGGCCCGGGCGATCGGGGTTTCTTCATGTTGTCCGCTGATGCTGACTTTGCCATCAGTGTAGTTGATTGAGAATTGCCAGCGTAAGGTTGCGGTCAATGTTCATCCGCAGCACGTTCTTGTAGAGGGTGCGATTGCGGGTATGGAGAAAGCGAACGCGATCGGTTTCTCGTATTTCGTGCACTGTAAAACCTCGCATTACCCGTTAGTCTGCAATTCCCCCAAACGAGCTAACACTTCTTTAGAATGAATCGCCGGATTAATCTTCACAAAAGTTTCGCGCAAAATACCTTCAGGGTCAATGATAAAACTGTGTCGCGCGGAGATAAAACTCATCCAAGAACCGTAAGCTTTACTCACTTTACCATCAGTATCAGCTAACAGGGGAAACTTCAAACCTTCCGAATCGCAAAATTCCGCGTGGGAGTTGACATCATCAGCGCTAATACCAATAATTTGAGTATTCTTTGCCAAGTATTTCGGCAAGTCTTCTTGAAATCTCCGTGCTTCGATCGTACAACCCGATGTAAAGTCTTTCGGATAAAAATAGACTACCAGCCACTTACCGCGATAATCGGACAGAGACACTTGTCCGTCGCCGCTGTTTGTCGGCAAACTAAAATCCGGTGCGGCTTCATTCACCGCCGGAAGCTTGCCACCGAGGGCCAATGCAGGTGTGGCAAAATTGAAAATTAGAACAACTAGACAAATTGCCAATAAAGTGCTAAAAAACTTGCGACGGGACATCATAAATTTTAGAAGTAGAACTGTACTTAAGACAAGTTTACAGTTTTCTGATTAAATGGGTAAGGGCAATTCGCGGATTGCTTCTAAAACCCAAAGATCACTCACTCAAATAGCAATTTACCCATGAGCGCTGCACTCCCGTTAACAGGCAAAGCTATAGTAGTCCAGGTAATTAACGGTCAACCCGTTGCGATCGAAGTAGACGGCACTAATGCCCCGATTACTGGGGGAAATTTTGTTGACTTAGTGGAACGTGGCATTTACGACGGGGTGATGTTTCACCGAGTTGTGCGTCAGCCAGAGCCTTTTGTGGTGCAAGGAGGCGATCCGCGCAGCAGAGATACGACAATTCCAGCAAGTCAATTGGGAACGGGTAGTTTTATTGACCCGGAGACCAATCAGGCGCGTTTTATTCCTTTGGAAATTAAGCCGCAAGGGGCCGCGCAACCTGTTTACAACCAAGTTGTCACCCAGACGCCGCAGTTGCAGCACACTCGCGGGGCTGTGGCAATGGCTCGTTCTAATGCTTTGAATTCGGCTTCTTCGCAGTTTTATTTTGCTTTGGATGATTTGCCATTTTTGGATGGTAGTTATGCTGTTTTTGGCAATGTTATTCAAGGCTTTGAAACGGTGAATGCGGTGCAGCAGGGCGATCGCATTTCAACTGCAAAAGTCATTGGAGGAATCGTCCCCAGCCGGGTTTCTAGCATCATTAGCGATGTTAATGTACTCAACGATTTCATTAACAGTACCAATTTTGTAAATCTGCCTTTGCGAGCCCTCAGATTGGCCAACACCCCGAACAACTATCAAGTCACTTCCCAAGACTCTCAGCAAAATTCTAACGGTGTACTGGGAGGTAGCGCAAACGATCGCATCCTCGGTGCACCCACGGATGATGCAATTAACGGCAGCCAAGGCAACGATACCCTCACAGGCGAAGCAGGCGATGACTTTCTCAGAGGCGGCAAAGGTAACGACTCCATTAGCGGCGGTGTTGGCAACGATATTATCAACGGAAATCTCGGCGACGATAATCTCAATGGCGATGCTGGTAACGACTTTTTGCGAGGCGGCAGAGGAAACGATGTTTTAATCGGCGGCGATGGTAACGATATTTTACTTGGCGATATTGGCAGCGATACTCTCACTGGTGGCGCCGGGGCAGATACTTTTGTTCTGGTTACGGGTGAAATTCTGGAGTTGGATGCGTCGAGCGATATAATTCTTGATTTTAGGCCGGGAGATGGCGATCGTATTGGCTTAACCAGCCCTTTATCCAACACCTCATTCACCCAATCAGGCAGCAACACACTCATTCAATTTGGAGGAGCTACTTTGGCTGTGGTTCAAAATGCCACTCCTGCAGCAGTTCAAAATGCTGCTTTTGAAATTAACTTTTCTTCTGCTTACGTTGTCGATAGCTTGCCTTCCAGAGACGCCGCCTTGAGTATTGGCTAACTTTAACAAGACTGAGGCAATAATTATAGGTGTAGGGTGCTCTTCGGTGCACCTTACCTGATTATCAATGACCATTTCCCAATTCCCAATTCCCAATTGCCAAATTCTACTAACACCATAGCTTTGTAATTTGAGAAACTGCCTCTTGATAAGAATCCATTCTCCCCTGCAGCTTAAAAAGCCCTGCCGCTTTCTGAAAATCCTCAAATGCTCCCTCAACCTCTCTCAATTTATATCTAGTCAGTCCTCGGTTAAAGTAAGCTTTAGCAAAATCGCTATCGAGGCGAATTGCTGACTCAAAATCAGCTAGTGCTGCCAGGGAATTCTCCATTTGCAGGCGGATAGCACCTCGGTTAAAGTAAGATTGAGCTACATTAGGGTTGAGCAGCAGTGCCGAGGTGTAATCTGCGATCGCCGCTGTATAATGTTTTAAACGAGTCAGCATAAACCCCCGATTGCTGTAATACTTGGCTCGGTAAGGATTGAGTTCGATGGCTGTAGTTAAATCTTCGAGCGCAGATTGTTTGTAGCCTAATTTGTAGCGTGCCACACCGCGATCGTTATAAGCTGACGCGAATTGCGGATTAATGTTAATTGTGGCAGTAAAATTTTTAATAGCGCCGTGCAAGTCTTGTTGTTCGAGATTTTTTAAACCCTTAGTGTAAAACTTTTTGGTAATAACTTTTAAATTTGTCTCTTGTCGGGATTCAGCTTGCTCCCCCGGAAATACTTTGCCTGCAATATTAGTGAATCCCAAAGATTCGATCGAATTGAAAATAGTTGTGACAACTAATTGGCTGGGAAGAAGGGGGATAGTAGGCATGGGAGGAGTGGTGTTCAACTGTATGCTCTTATTTTCCTCCATACTTCAGCTACTGACAGTGATATCCGTAGTGTCAGGAACGTGATAAGTTTGATGAGATTTGGTGATGCTGGGGCTTGAGTTGTGTGATGAAAGTTGGGCTTAGTTAGTGATGACGATCGCAATTGTGAAAAAATGCGTCTACAACCCTTTAAATATAAGCTTTTCAGGCGAGCTGGGCGGTTTATTTCTTCCCATATTGAGCAGTTCCTACCGGGATTGTTTGCAGGTATGCCCCTGGGAGAGCGATTGCAACTGCCTGGAGCAAGTATTACTTTGTAGCGATATTGCACTGGCAAATCCCGAGCCAACTTGCGGTTATCTTATACCAGGTTTTTAGGAAAAATATTAGTTTGGCAGCGACGCATTTGTGAATCAACCGGGTTTCTAGCTGAAAGCGGGTCTAACACAACCTGAATTAAGTTTGTGCCTGCGCCAACCCTGATTAACCTTTCACTACACTAATATTTTTGAGTAATCTTGCTGAGGGAAGTTGCAAATTATTTGCTATGCTTTGATTAGACATCAATAATTAATGGCGCAAATTAGTGTCAATGAAAAGAGTTATGAGGCTGAAAACTTTCTTCGCTGCATTGTTGGCGATCGTCCTGTTCACTCTCTACTTAACTCCTCCTGTGATGGCCGCAAGTGCGGAGGATTTGAGTCACCTATTAAAAGATAATTGGTGCGTCAGCTTTCTGTGGAAGCAATGCGATTTGAACACTGTAGATTTGCGGGGCGCTAATCTCCAAGAAGCTAATTTGAGCGGCGCTAATTTGAGCGGCGCTAATTTGTCCGGTGCTAACTTAAAAAATGCGGATCTTTCTGACGCCGACCTCACCGGCGCTAATTTAGCAAATGCTGAGATTTTAGGCACGGATCTCAGTCGAGCCAATTTGACCGAAGCTAATTTCAACGGCACGAACTTGTGGGATGCTAATCTGACTTTGGCCAATCTGAGCCGCGCCAATTTACAAGATGCTAATGTCTTAGATTCTCGACTTTGGGGAAGCAATCTTACCCAAGCTAATTTAACGGAGGCGACGCTGCACGGTGCTGACTTGCAATATGCTAATTTGGCAGACACTAATTTAACAGGTGCTGACTTGCACAGCTTCTTTTTCCGAGGTTCCAAACAAGTCACAAATTTGAGCAATGCTAATTTAGAAGGCGCTATTTTAACGGGAGCAAATCTCAGAGGTGCGGTGCTGGCAGGGGCAATAATGCCTGACGGGTCTATTAATGAAGAAAGTGGCTTTAATTTAAAGTAGAGTTAAATTAAAGTCTGTTTGAATACTTTCAAGGACAGGCTTTTGCGCCGATTTCGCGGTCAAGGAATTATCTGGTGCAATAGGCGGCGCCCGTTGCCAACAGCTTGTTGAGGATGCTGTCAAGATATCAATTTAAATCAGGGTGCGATCGACCTTTTAACTCCCAAGCTGCGCCCGTTGCCAACAGCTTGTTGAGGATGCTGTCAAGATATCAATTTAAACCAGGGTGCGATCGACCTTTTAACTCCCAACCAGTAAATCTCGCTAAAATCTTAAATTTCAAACCTAACCTGCGCGCATCTGTTACAATTTTCAACAAAGCCAGAACAGCCGCGAACCTTAAGTCACCTGCCTAGGGGTACCAGCGCCCGACAGGAGTCGTGAAGAGCAAAAATATTAGATATTTAGTTTAAACTCTCAGATTCATCTGTAGAGTCTCTCTAAAATCTAAAATCGATCGGCTGTGGAGTCAATCTAAAATCTAAAATCTAAAATCTAAAATCGATCGACTGTGGAGTCAATCTAAAATCTAAAATCTAAAATCTAAAATCGACTGATGGAAACCCTGCAAACCCAACTTTACGAACTCGCACAATTTGCTAATAATTTAGTAAATACTCAACTGACAAACCTCAGTTTAGTCAGCGTCGGAGTGATATTTCTGGCAGGGTTGCTAACGAGCTTAACGCCCTGTATGCTTTCAATGTTGCCGATCACGATCGGCTACATCGGTGGATACGAAGCAAAAAGTCGCCTGCAAGCAGCAGCCCAGTCTGCGTGGTTTTCCCTGGGATTAGCCACCACCCTTGCGGGTTTAGGTATTGTAGCATCATTTGCCGGACAAGTTTACGGCAAAATTGGTCTGGGTTTGCCGATTCTTGTCAGCATTATTGCTATTCTAATGGGGCTGAATTTACTCGAAGCTTTACCCTTACAAATGCCGTCTTTCGACGCTGTGGGGTGGGTGCCGAAAGATTTGCCTGCGGGCGTGCGATCGTACTTATTGGGCTTAACTTTTGGTTTAGTAGCGTCTCCCTGCAGCACGCCGGTTTTAGCTACACTCTTAGCTTGGGTTTCCAAAACGGGGGATACAGTTTTAGGTGGTGTGTTGCTGCTGTTTTACGCTGCTGGCTACGTCGCTCCGCTAATAATAGCAGGTACTTTTACTGCCAGCATTAAAAAGTTGTTAGAATTGCGTCGGTGGTCGAGTTGGATTACCCCTGTTAGTGGCGTTTTGCTAGTAGGATTTGGCGTTTTCTCTCTGCTTTCCCGCCTCCTTCCCGCTTAAGTTTAGTAGTAAGGACTTCCGTCTTTATTTAAAGATATAGCAATCTCTACTGCATGGGTAAATCAAGTTTTTTTTAACCAACCGCGAAGACGCGAATAACACGAAGGAAGAAAGAAAAGAGAAAGAATTCAAAATTGATTGAGACTGGCTCGATAAAAATAATAATATTTTATTCATTTTTTGTTTTTCCCTCCTCTTTCTTCTTTCTCCCTTCTTCCATCCGTTACATCCCGTACATTGCTCGTTGCCGAACTTTCTTCATAATTACCAATGACATCAAAAGAAGTATTTCTATCTAAACTATCAAACTGGGTGACTGCCCCTCAAAGGTTTTTCAAGCGAGAAATCTTGCCGGTGCTAGCAGATTTGCGACTGGCAATTATCTTGCTGCTGACGATCGCATTTTTCAGCATTTCCGGCACCGTTATCGAACAAGGTCAATCAGTACCCTTTTACCAATCTAACTATCCAGAACACCCCGCTTTGTTCGGCTTCTTAACTTGGAAAGTTGTGCTAATTGCAGGACTAGACCACGTATACCGCACTTGGTGGTTTTTGTCAATCCTAATTTTGTTTGGCAGCAGCTTAACAGCTTGTACATTTACCCGACAATTTCCCGCATTAAAAGCCGCCCGCCGCTGGAAATTTTATGAAGAACCAAAGCAGTTTGAAAAATTAGCTCTCAGTGCGGAATTAGAAACAGTTGCTTTAAGTTCCTTAGAACCACTTTTGCAGCAAAAGAACTACCGCATATTTCGAGAAGGCGAAAAAGTTTATGCTCGCAAGGGAATAATTGGCAAAGTCGGCCCGATTATTGTTCACGCCAGTATGCTAATTATTTTAGCTGGGTCGATATGGGGCGCAATGACGGGATTTCTAGGTCAAGAAATTGTTCCCAGCGGCGAAACATTTCAGGTGCAGAATATCCTGGATGCGGGGCCTTGGGCGGCGCCGCAAATACCGAAGGATTGGTCGATGCGAGTTAATCGGTTCTGGATTGATTATACTCCCGAGGGCGGCATCGACCAATTTTACTCTGACCTGTCAGTTTTGGACAAAACAGGCCAAGAAGTCGATCGCAAAACCATTCACGTTAACGAGCCCCTCAGATACCGGGGAGTCACATTTTATCAAGCAGATTGGGCAATAGCTGCCGTGCGAGTTCGCCTCAACAAAAGCCCGGTTTTACAATTGCCAATGGCTCAGCTAGACACCCAAGGTAACGGCCGAATTTGGGGTGCTTGGATTCCCACAAAACCAGATTTGAGTGCGGGAGTTTCTCTGCTAGCAAAAGATTTGCAAGGAACGATGTTAGTGTACGGTACGGATGGCAAATTGTTAACTACAGTTCGCGCAGGCACGGCGGTAGAAGTTAACGGAGTCATGCTGACAATTGACGAAGTTGTAGGCAGTACGGGATTGCAAATTAAAGCCGATCCGGGGATTCCGATCGTTTATACTGGCTTCGGGTTGCTGATGCTGAGCGTGCTGATGAGCTATCTGTCTCACTCGCAGATTTGGGCTTTGGAAAAGGACGGCAAACTATACGTCGGGGGGCGCACAAATCGCGCTCAGGTGACTTTTGAAAGAGAAGTTGTGGAGATTTTGGACAAGTTGGCCGAATCGAAAAAAGAGGAAGAAAAGAGCGAAATAGCGCCGACTTCTCTAGCGAATCAAAACTAACCGTAGGGTGCCCTAGGCGCACCTTACACCAGGTGAAAAACGGATAATTAAACAGGAAATAAAGTAGGGTGCGCTAGGCGCACCTTACACCAGGTGAAAAACGGATAATTAAACAGGAAATAAATGTGATAAAAAGGATTGAGTTCAGTCAACACGCCTTACTAAAAATAGAGATTCTAGAAAGTCGCGGGGTTACAATATCAACAGATTTGATTTCTGAAACTATCAGAACCCCTAGTAAGTTAGAAGCAAGTGGTGAAGGAAAGTTTATTTGTCAACAGAGATTGAATGGACTTGTCCTAAGAGTAGTTTACCAAGAATATGATGATAAAATTTTAGTAATTACTGCTTATCCTGGTAAGAGGTCAAGATATGAAAAAGATTAGATATAGCCCTGATGTAGATGCGATGCTGATCGAAATTTCCGATTGCCCGATCGCTTATGCCGAAGATGAAGGGAACATGATTCTGCACTATTCTAGCAGCGGAGAACTGGTGTTGATTGAAATATTAAATGTCAAACAATTTATGTCATTAGAATCTCTCTCCGATGAGATCCCTACCCGCTAAAGCGGTTCAAGCGGGCGGACACTCACAGGGACTGCACCTACTTCTGATGCGACACCTCAATCACGGTGTGGACGTTCCCCCGCGGCGAAAAATCGCCCTTAATCGTCGCTTCCAGCGGCGCGCAAGCTGCCACAAAATCGTCTAAAATTTGATTGATCGATTCTTCGTGAGAAATGTAGCGATCGCGATAACTGTTAACGTACAGTTTCAGCGCCTTTAACTCTACCACCCGCTCGTCAGGCACGTAAGTAACGTGAATTGTCGCAAAATCTGGATAGCCAGAAAAGGGACACTTGCAAGTAAACTCCGGCAAAGTAATGTTAATCGAGTAGCGCCGCCCCACTCGCGGATTCGGGAAAGTAATTAACTCGCCTTCCAAAATCTGGCGTTCGCCGTATTTCATTTCCTCGGTGCTTGACTTTTGCGACATAGTTTGTTCCGGTGCGTAGTTGTTCATAGCGATTGACTAAAAACTTGTAACATTAAATTAAATTTACGTTCAATATATGTAACAAATATCTTGACGAATTGTGTTGCGATCGATCTAATTGCAAATACTCTCAGGCTAAACTAAAACAAGCTCACCCTCGCCATCTACAATTATGCAAAATACTACCTTATCTGACAATACTTCCCCTGAAAACTCAAATAGTTACTCTCCATCGGTACCGATTTCCCTCTATCGAGAAGTCACGGCAGAGCTGCAAGCAGCCCAAGCGATGGTGGACTCCCTCAAAACCCACAATCAGCAATTAGTCCAACAAAATCAACAACTGCGGCGAGAAGTAGAAACAGTAGTTCAAGTATCCCAACAGTTACAGCAAGTAGTCAACTCGGTTCAGAGCGTCACCCAGACAGGGATGCCTCAAATGCCGTCAGTCAAATTCAATTTCAGCGTTCAACCTCCGCCCCCACCACCTCCAACCTCGCAGACTAATTCTGCCGTACCTCAACCACCTCAGACAGTGGCTTTCCCATTCCCACTACCGGAACCGGAGCCAACACCCGCCTCGATACCGCAGCCACTTCCCGAAAAATTATTTACAGAGGTGCCGGAAACTCCTTACCGTGTCCGACCTCAACTCAAAAAAACCTCAGACTTAAGTGGATTGTGGTTGGCGATCGCGATTTTTCTGATTGTGATTGCAGCTTTCGGTGCAGGTTATTTAGTTGTCCGCCCTTTATTAATTAAAAAGTAAATTCCAACAAGAATCCCACGACTCCAGCCGTGGGATTTTAAACAAAACCTAGCATAAATTGTTCAAAGTTACGCTAATTGGCCATCATCCTCTGGCGGCACTCGTTTCTACTGAACGAGGGGCATACTGCTCTTCACAAGCAGAACCTACGATTCCCACCCCTGGCTCGAAACCGCGCGTGAACTCAGTGAGTTTTACCTGTTTAGCTTCCAAAGCGGTCTGTAGCACCTTCATGGCTCGGTGAGGGTCGCCGGCTCCGCAGAAAAATAAGTCTGCTGCAAAATAACCGTGTTCAGGCCAAGTATGGATTGCTATATGAGACTCTGCCAAAGTAGCAGTAGCTGTCACTCCGTGAGGACTAAACTGGTGTACGCACAAATCGATGAGAGTAGCTCCTCCGGCTTCGATCGCATCGAGAATAGCGCGGCGGATACGTTCAGGATCGTTAAGCAAGTCTCCAGGAGACTGCCAAGCATCAGCGACCAGATGGGTTCCCAATTGTTTCATTCTGCGGGGTTTTACCTCTATTGATGTTAAGTCTCAAACCTTTTAACGTTAGCACGATGTCAAAAATTTTGCAAGTATGTTTCACAAAGAAAAATGAAGATTAGGAGAAATACCTACCACCAAGCGCTGGCTTTATGGTGGGGTCAAACTGTCTCACAGGCAGATGCCACTCACTAATGGAATTCGTATTATTTCAGTGCTGCCTTTTTCTTCTCAAACCACCTTTTTTGATTCAAGCGATCTCTGGTTTCTATTGGCTAAAAAAACCAAAGCTCGCTCGTTCCGGCTGTGGCGGAATTTATATGATATCCAAATGCCACAGATGGACGGCTATGCTCTCATGCGTAAAATTCGCCAGATTCTAGACGATCGCCCGGCGGGCCGATTCCAGCGCTCGCTCTGGCAGCCTATGCTGTAAAAGTTGACCAGCAACAGGCGATCGCCGCTGGGTTTCTGCGTCACCTAGCTAAACCCCCCCCACCAGCAGACCGAGTTAAGATCGTTGCCCGTTTCTGTGGGCCCAATGGAAAGACAACCGCATGATCCAGCAGTATCAACTCGTTGAACAGATTTTTGCAGGCAATAGCGAGATGGCGATGCTGATGCGATCGCACGATTGGTCGCTTTCCGCCCTTGGTGCCGTTGAAACCTGGCCTCAAAGCTTGAAAACCGCGATTCGGATCATCTTAGGCTCTCGCTACCCCATGTTCGTCTGGTGGGGACAGCAGATGACCAAGTTTTATAACGATGCTTACATTCCTGTCCTCGGCAAGCGACATCCGCAAGCACTAGGTCAGCCTGCCTCAAGGGTATGGGCTGAAATATGGGACACGCTAGGGCCGCAAGCAGAAGCGGTTTTGAACCAGGGACAATCGACGTGGAATCAAGAATTGCTTCTGGTAATGGAGCGCAACGGGTATACAGAGGAAACCTACTTTACCTTTTCCTACAGTCCGGTGGCGAATGATGATGGCCCAGTGGGGGGCATTTTCTGCGCCTGTAGCGAGGACACTCAGCGCGTTTTGAGCGATCGCCGCTTGGCAACGTTGCGCGAATTAGCAGCAGAAACAGTCACTGCCAAGACCGTAGAAGCAGCTTGCGAGATTTCCGCCACCGTATTGACCAATAATGCCTATGACATCCCGTTTGCGCTGTTTTATCTACTTGATGGCGAAAGCGAGATCGCACGACTCGCGGGTACAACAAGGTTAGCAGCCGGAACCCTTGCCTCTTGTGAGGCGATCGAGCTTACATCCGCCCAAAAGTGCCAGTGGCAATTGAAGCAAGTCATGGAGACGGGCGAAAGCAGAATCATTGAAGATTTGGAGGCGCAATTTGGACTTTTACCGGGCGGCGCGTGGTCCAAATCTCCTCATCAAGCGGTAGTTCTACCACTAGCCCGATCGGGAGAAACCTTCGGGTTCCTGATTGCTGGAGTGAGTCCGCTTAGAACGTTTGATGATGATTACAAAGGTTTTTTTGACTTGATGGCAGGGCAGGTGACAACAGCGATCGCCAACGCCCAAGCCTATGAAGCAGAACGCAAACGTGCCGAAGCATTAGCTGAGTTAGACCGTGCTAAAACCACGTTTTTTAGCAATGTTTCGCACGAATTCCGCACGCCGCTGACCTTAATGCTGGCTCCTTTGGAAGAGGCGATCGCGAATCTGGATGGAACAATCCCACCTCAAGAACGCGAACAATTACTACTGGTGCAGCGCAATGGAATGCGGCTGCTCAAACTCGTCAATAGCTTGCTCGATTTCTCACGCATCGAAGCAGGTCGAGTGCAGGCAGCTTATGAACCTATAGATTTGGCAACCTATACGGCGGAACTTGCCAGCACGTTTCGATCGCTGATTGAACGGGTGGGAATGTCGCTAATTGTTAACTGTCCACCCTTGCCAGAAGCGATTTATGTCGATCGCGAAATGTGGGAAAAAATCGTTCTCAATCTATTATCAAATGCCTTTAAGTTTACCTTAGCAGGAACCATTACTGTTCGATTGCAGTGCGTAGAAAATTGGGTTGAATTATCAGTTGCAGATACAGGAGTCGGTATTCCCTCCGAAGAAATACCGCATTTATTTGAGCGATTTCATCGAATCAAAAACTCGCAAGGGCGGAGTTTTGAAGGCTCTGGCATTGGGCTATCGCTAGTGCAAGAACTCGTCAAACTACACAGTGGAAAGCTGGATGTCAGCAGCACTTTTGGGGAGGGAAGTTGCTTTACGGTGACGATTCCCACCGGAACAGCACATCTGCCGCCGGAGCGCATTGGTGCCAGTCGCACGTTAGCATCAACGGCGTTAGGTGCGATGCCCTATGTTGAAGAAGCTCAACGCTGGTTGCCAGAAGGCAAGTTGAGATTGCCGATTTTGGATTTTGAATTAGACAATAATCCTACAAACTTAAATCAGGCACCAGCCGATCGGGCCGCTAAAGCGAAAATCTTATTGGCAGATGATAACACTGATATGCGCGATTATATTCGACGACTCCTGAGCGGTTCTTATACTGTTCAAACCGTCGCCGATGGCGTTGCCGCTTTGACCGCTCTAAAGAAAAATCCCCCTGATTTGGTATTAACGGATGTGATGATGCCGGGGATGGATGGGTTTGAGTTGTTGCGATCGCTGCGTTCTAATCCCGCAACCCAAGACATTCCCATCATTCTATTATCAGCCCGCGCAGGCGAAGAATCTCGCATCGAAGGACTCGAAGCTGGAGCCGACGACTATCTGATTAAACCATTCTCGGCGCGCGAACTGCTGGCAAGGGTAGAAGCAAGTTGGAAGCTGGCACGGCTGCGGCAGGAAGCCACTGTGCGAGAGCGAACCATTCTGGGGCGCGTGACCGATGCGTTTATGGCACTGGATCTCGACTTTCGCATTACCTATGCCAACGAAGCCGCACAACGAGTGTCGCGAACTCCTTTAGAAGCAATTCTGGGCAAAACGATGTGGGAAGCCTTCCCAGGCACGATCGGCAATCAGTTTGAATTCCAGTATCGCAGAGCGTCCAGCGAGCAGGTTGGGGTGGACTTTGAGGAATATTATGCTCCGTTTGATTTGTGGGTTGAGGTTCACGTTTATCCTTCACCGACTGGGCTGTCTCTTTTCTTCCGGGATATCAACGATCGCAAAAAAATTGAGCAGGAACGGGAACGGTTTCTTGCCGTCGGTTCAGATTTGCAAGTGATTACGGGCATAAACGGGCATTTCCACTGGGTCAGCCCAACCTTTGAACGAACCCTCGGCTGGACACCAGACGAAATGACATCCCGCCCCTGGACTGAGTTTGTCCACCCGGACGACCTGGGCACCTCGGTTTCAGAAGCCGAAAGTCTGTTCTCCGGTAACGAAACCTTTACGTTTGAAAACCGTTACCGCCACAAAGACGGTTCCTACCGCTGGTTGCTCTGGAACGCCCAGCCGTACCCAGGCGAGCAAGTGATTTACGGCGCTGCCGTTGACATTACCGATCGCGTGCGCGTCGAAGACGCTCGCCAACGGGCAGAACAAGCCTTGCGTGAAAGCGAGGATCAGAGCCGGAATATTCTGGAGAGCATTGCTGAAGCATTCTTTGCCCTGGATGAAAACTGGCGGTTCACCTACGTCAATCAATTCGCCGAAAAACTGCTCGATCGCATTCCGGGTGATTTGATTGGCAAGAATTTATGGGAAGAATACCCAGGACTGATTGGCAGCGAGTTTGAGCGGATCTATTGGAGCGCAATGCGCGATCGCGTGCCTGCATCAATTACGGCGTTTTATCCCGACCACGATCGTTGGTACGAATTCCGCACCTACCCTGCCGCACAGGGAATCACCGTTTATTTCAGGAATGTCACCGAGCGAATTCAAGCGGAAGCAGCCCTGCGCCAATCGGAGGAACGCTATCGAACGCTGTTTGAGTTGATCGATGAAGGCTTTTGCGTCATTGAGATGCTGTTTGATGCCAATGACACGCCGATCGATTACCGCTTCTTGGAAATCAATCCGGCGTTCGAGCAACAAACGGGACTTCGACAAGCCACTGGTAAAACGGCGCGTCAGTTAGTCCCCGATCTTGAAGACCACTGGATTAAGATTTACGCTCAAGTCGCCCTGACAGGTGAAGCTGTTCGGTTGGAGAATGGCTCTGAAGCAATGAACCGTTGGTTCGACGTTTATGCCTGCCGCACCGGGCAGCTAGAAGCGCGAAAAGTTGCCGTCGTGTTCAAAGATATTAGCGATCGCAAGCGCATCGAAGCCGAACGAGAACAAATCCTACAACGAGAACAAACCGCACGGGAAGCCGCCGAAACTGCCAACCGAATTAAAGATGAGTTTTTGGCGGTGCTGTCTCACGAGTTGCGATCGCCGCTCAATCCCATTCTCGGCTGGTCGAAGCTGTTGCAGCAAAGCAAACTTGATGCGGCAAAAACGGCTAGCGCCCTTGCCACGATCGAACGCAACGCGCGACTCCAGTCACAACTGATTGATGACTTGCTCGACATCTCCCGCATTCTGAGCGGCAAACTGAGTTTGAATCGGATGTCCGTTGATTTGAATATGGTGATTTCGGCCGCCTTGGAAACCGTTCGACTGGCCGCCGAAGCCAAGTCACTGCAAATTAAAACCACCTTTTCACCCTCCCAGGGAATGGTAATCGGCGATTCCGGGCGTTTGCAGCAAGTAATCTGGAATCTTTTATCTAATGCAGTGAAATTCACGCCTCAAGGCGGGCAAATTACCGTTAGGTTAACCCAAACTAGAACTCATGCCCAGATTCTTGTCACCGATACTGGAAAAGGCATCAATCCTGAGTTTCTGCCTTATGTGTTTGAGCATTTTCGGCAAGAGGATGGAGCCATAACTCGTAAATTTGGGGGTTTGGGATTGGGGCTGGCGATCGCGCGTCAAATTGTGGAACTGCACGGCGGCAAAATTTGGGTTGAGAGTAGGGGTGAAGGACAGGGAGCCACCTTCACCGTTGAACTTCCCCTCTTGCATACCGCGAATCCGGTTGAAGAAGTTGCCGGCCGGGCTGAAGCTCGATCTGACGAGATCGAGCTGGCAAATCTGCGCGTGCTGGTGGTGGATGATGAACCGGATTCACGCGAGTTTGTGGCGTTTGTAGCCGAACAAGCGGGAGCCAAAGTGACTGCTGTTGGGTCTGCGAGCGAGGCATTGCAACTGCTCTCAACCACACCCTTCGATATCCTCCTGTGCGACATCGGAATGCCAGAGATGGATGGCTATATGCTAGTGCGGCAAGTGAGAGCTCTACCACCACAGCAGGGCGGGCAAATTCCGGCGATCGCCCTGACTGCTTATGCTGGAGACTTTAATGAGAAACAAGCTCTTGCTGCTGGGTTTCAACGTCATCTTGCAAAACCTGTCGAACCCAATGAGTTAGTCGAAGCAATCGTGACATTGCTAAGCAGACTGCATCGCTGACTCCGAATTTTAATAGATTGTCGATCGCAGACAATCTATTAAACCAGCCCCCCACAACCAATAACTGACTGCGGACTCCTGAATTCTTTATTGTTAAAAGTTTTGAGTTTTGAATTAAAGATTCTTTAACTTAAAACTCAAAACTATTTTCTCTTAATCAACTCATCATATCAATTCCGGCTGTCCCGGAATGATATCAAATCCGCGCTTCATAGTCAGGGGTAAAGTCGAATCAAGCTCGCAACAAATAATTCGCGCCATTTTCATTTTTTTGACCCCTCATTCTACAGTCAACAGTCAACAGTCAACAATGATTCCGGTGGAGCCGGAATCGATATCAATCCCGGCTGTGAGTAGCTCCATTCGGCAAAATCGCCCCGCCCAAAGCTGCTTCATTCAAATTATCAACATTCAAGCTCGCCCCAATCAAATTAGCCTCGGACAAATTAGTTCCTGTCAAATTCGCCCCTGTCAGAGAACTTAGCAGCAAACCTGCTCCCGACAAATTGGCGTGACTCAAATTCGCCCCCCGCAAATCCGCTTCCAGCAAGCTAGCACCTGCCAAATTCGCACCGCTCAAGTTAGCTCCCCGCAAAGAAGCTTTGTTCAAATTCGCAGCCCTCAAATCAGCATTGTGCAAAATCAAACCATTTAAATTAGCTTTACTCAAATTAGCTCCCTGCAAGTCGGCACTGCTCAAATTAGAGCCATTTAGATTGGCCGATTGCAAGTCAGCACCGCTCAAGTCAGCACCGCTCAAATTAGCAGCGCAAATAGATGCCTCCCGCAGACTTGCTTCGCTCAAAGAAGCCCCAACCAAATTGACGCCGCTGAGATTTCCGCGATTGAGATGAGCCCGAGTTAAAGTTGCTCCGCTCAGGTTTGCGCCGGTCAAGTCTACCTCGCTGAGAATCGCTCTCGTCAGATTTGCTCTGCTTAAGTCAACCCCGCTCATAATTGCTCGGGTCAGCGTCGCCCCGCTCAAATTAGCCTCAGTTAGTTTTGAGCCGCTTAGCAAACAAGCTCCTACTAAACTCGCTCCCGTCATTACAGCTTTGCTCAAGTCAGCCTGAGACAATATTGCTCCGCTGAGATTTGCCCCGCTAAAATCTGCTCCGAGCGCCACAGTTCCAGTTAAACTAGAACTCCCGAGGTTAGCTTCAATTAATTTCGCCTTAGACAAATTAGCCCCGCTCAAGTCGGCGCCGTTTAAATTAGCTGCAATCAGTTTGCTTTTAATTAAGTTGGCGCCTTTCAAATTAGCGCTGCTTAAATTTGTTCGACTGAGATTAGCTTCACTCAAATGAGCTTCAATGAGGTTAGCCCCTCGAAAATCTCGTTCCCCGTTTCTATGTCTAATTAAAAGTTCATCGGCACTTAAAATTTCAGTGAAATTCATAAAAAAAGTTGAGTGAGTTTCCTTAATTTCTCGATGTTCTCTGTTGTCTGAAAAATTGTACTATCGTGTTTGGCCGTAAGTTTTTTCAACCTATACTGCCATATTAACAATTGTCAAAACTGGTTGATTCCTAGCATCACCCTGCTCACCTAGTTATAACTCACGAAAAACCCGGTTTCTCGTAAATAATCTGGGTGTTTTCAGCGCGGCAGTCATGAAGAAACCTAGTTTCTCGCCGCGTGTAAGCCCTGTAAGTCTTATTTGGCTAGTAATTAGTTGGCGGTTGATGTTAGTTGTTAATTGTTAGTTGTATTTATACTAACTGCTAATCACTAACTATTAACTGCTAACCATGTAGCAAAATACCGAGAAGTTGTCGATCGCTCTTGTCAAGGTCGATCGAATATTGGGGGTATTGCTGGCGGCATCCGCGCCGCATTCTGACCGGAAAAATTGCTGGTACAGGCGATCGAATTTATTAGTGCAATCAAGAAACAAGATCTCGGAGCTTCAACCCCAAATGCCTTCTACATAAATGCCTTCTATCTTCGATCGCCCATGAAAGCAGAGCCCGGTCAGCTCAGCTAGTTTCACCTCCCCCCACTGTGCTGCGCGCCAGTGAAATCCAACAGGAAGGCTGTTTCCCTCGGAGTGCTGAACGAGTCGCAGGCAAAGCAAACAATACGCTGCGCTGAGCCTGAGATTTCGCGAAAAAACGAGCCGCGAGCCATTGTGCTCCCGCGCTGCTGTGCTTGCTGTTAATCTTTACTCGATCCATGAGCGCTTGCGGTTCTAATTAACAGAACACCCGACACCAGACGCGCTCCCGGACATAAAAGCTGTTCCTGGGCTTCTCAAATGTTTCGCTGAGGCATTCCCAGAAAAACTGTATTCCTGTAGCAGGTCTTGCCAACGGCAATTCGGCTGCTACAGCCAACTAATGACCGGCCTAAGTCTTGCCCCAAGGCTCCGACAATATTATTATTCTAATATTTGCCGACCACCGCAGGCATTTCTGGGCGCGCGGGACTGGGTACTTCACCTGTATAAGTTGGTGAAATTAGCCACCCCATAATTAAAGATAGTCGCTCTTTGACAAACTGGGCAATATCTGCTGTAATTTATGTCATCTAATTTGATAATACTGCGGGGTTTGCAATCGAGCTGTAGTGAGTGTTACAGAGTAAAAAAACACTGCGGATTGAGGGTATAAAAATTAAGGAAGCCGATCGATCCTCCGGCGCAAAGCCCAGCTCACGGCCTGGGCCACCCATCAACATTCAACTGGTGACAGGTCGCGTTTTTTAAAGTTTCCAGGACAAAAGCCGACTTTCAGAGAAAAAGCCGACTTTTGAGATAATTTTACCGAGGAAGTGCAAAACTCCTAGCTCGCCCATGTTGCTCGGATCGGTTTCCACAATCCGAGTGCGCGAGCGCGACTACCCTGCAGGAAGCAGAAACAATACCCCAACAAACTCTGAAGTATTAAATCAGAGGGCGGTTGGTAGTGCCCTGAGTGGGATCGTAAATACCAGCGGTAGTATCAACGCCAGGAGTGCCGGGAGCGCCGTAATCAGCCCGAGCGTTATCGACGCTGGGAGTATAGTCGTAGGTGTTCCAATGCTGAATGCCTCCACGGCTCAAAATGGTTTCAGCTCTAGCGACTTCTGCTTCGCTGCCGTCAACCAGTACCAAGTAATCTCCCCTTGCCACGCGATCGTTGTATGCTCTAGCTTCCTCTTCGGGAATTCCCATACCGACTAAAGCTCCAATCAAGCCGCCTGCTGCTGCACCCAAAGCCGTACCGGCTAGTGTAGTGGCGATCGCCGTAGCTGAGGCTCCTGCCAGCATAATCGGCCCGATTCCCGGAATGGCCACTAGACCCAGACCTACCAACAAGCCTGTCAAACCGCCCAAAGTGCCACCTGTGAGGGCGCCTTTTGTGGCTCCTTCATCGGATTTGTTGTCCGTGCTGTCGTGCACGTCAATGCCTGCTATCTCCCCTTTCGAGTCAGCATCCTTAGCGATAACCGAAACCCGATTCATGTCGAAACCGGCAGTTCTAAGTTCTCCCAGTGCGTGTTCCGTCTCGCGGCGGGTTGAAAATACTCCGACGGCGCGCTTCTGGCGGCCCGAAGCTCTGCGGCCGGTCTCTGCCGGCACATCGTAAATGCCCCAATCCTGAATGCCCCGCACGCTCATAATTCCTTCGGCTGTGGCGAGTTCGGCATCTGTTCCTTCTACGAATACCAAATATTCTCCGCGCGAGACGCGATCGTTATAAGCTTTAGCTTTTGCTTCGGGAACTCCCAAGCCGACCAAACCGCCTACCAAACCGCCGGCTGCCGCCCCAATCGCGCCTCCAACCACAGTATCTGCTAGCAGAGTGGCGATCGCGCCCCCCGCCATCACCGGGCCAACTCCCGGAATTGCCAGCGCTCCAATGCTTCCGAGCAACCCAATCAAACCGCCCGTCACGACTCCCGCTGTCGCGCCTGCTTTTGCGCCGCCGCCCACTTTGTCGTCGGTACCCTTACCAGTACCAGTGCTAGCGCCCGCAATTTCGCTGCGATCGAGATTTTCCCCAACTACCGAAACTTTATTCATCGGAAACCCGGTACTTTGCAGCTCCATCAGGGCTAGTTCCGTATCTCGGTAATTAGAAAATGCTCCTACAGCTCGCTTGTGTTGACCTAAAGCCATTTTTTTTCTCCTTGAGAATATACTACTTTTACACAACCACAGAATTTATGCTCTGCCATCAATCACATTTAGTCATTTTTTTCCAACATTTTTCATCGGTCGCTGGGAATAACTTCTGGCTCTATCTTCAGGTTGGTTTCCCACTAATTATCCTGGCTGAAAAATCTGAAATTGGGAAGGGGAAGTTGCAGGTATTGCGCGAGTTTTGAGTGCGTTAATTTTAAATTCAATTTACACCCTTTAACTTAAAAACCCGCTATCTCTAGAGAGTCAGCTAAGCGTTGCGATCCGCTCCCAAAGCAATCTTACAATGCCAAACTTTACCCTCTTCCCTCAGACTTCTCTCCTAGATTGCTACATCCTTCTTCCTTGTTTCCCTCGGACTTCTTCCTTTTAATTTATTGATTGCTGCTAGGCGATGGGGATGCAGCGGGGGCGACAACAGCGGTAACATTCACCTGTTTGACACCCTTAATCTCTTTAGCTAGCGGCTCAATTTTAGCTAAATCTGTTTGACTGGGAACTGTGCCACCTACCGTGACAAGGCCATCTTTTGCCTCAACAGTTAGCGCACCTTTAGTGATGTTTACTTCTAACTTGGAGCGCACTTCACTTTGCAGGTCGCCATCGGCTCTTATTGCATCGCCGCCCGTCACATTGTTGCGCTGTTCTCTTGCCCTGATATCAGAATTTGCTTGGTTTTTGCGAATATCGCTCGTTGCGTCACCCTGAGTTTTTTGAACTGTCTCGGCTGGGGGCGGGCTAGTGCTATTTTCTGTGGTAGAATTAGGAGCATCAGAGCTAGTTTTAGCCCCTTCGCTGCAAGCAGCAGCTCCAAATAATAGGATGCCGCTGAGGATAATTGGTGTTAGTTTGTTCATAATAGGTTAATAGCCTCCGGGTAAGCTTTCGATGAGTCTGACTTCGTTGAGCCAGATTTAGGAGCCAGATTAAGCAAGACAGAATCTTTGTTTCTGTCTTTGTTTGTGCTTTCTGCGTTGATTTTTTATAGGATGTAAAAATCCTTATATCAAATATATACACTTGAGCAAGTATCTACATCGCTCCACGGGTGTAAAATTTATCTATGTCGTTAGATAGAGTACAAAAAACAAAATAAGGTCTTAAAGCTAATTCAACTTAATTAGTCGGGCACGCACTATTCCTCAGAAACCCGCTTGATTCCGAAATTTTTAGTTACTAAAGCTAATCTTTTCCTATACACCAAGTTTATTAAATGCGTAAGTTTTATTAATAAATTTGAGCGCTACTCTCAACTAATTTTTCAATTTTCCCGGTTCACTCAATATCCATCCCTGAAATCCGTTAAATCCCGTACACTACTCATTGTAAAATTTCCTGCTTCAAAACAAACGAAAAGAGTCGAGAAATTTTTGAGCATTTTCGGGTTCTGGGGTAGTGGCAACCAGGCCGTAAACGCGCGTTTCCACCAAAAAAACTTGACCTACACCTACAGGTTCAGTGGGGGAAAGCGGCTGAAACTCAAATTCTTTTCCCGGATAGCCTCCGAGGGAAATATCCCGCACTTGCAAGACTTTAGCATTCGCTGCCACGACGAAAAGATCAACGGCATTATTTAAAGTAATTCTGATATTATTGATATTATTGTTCCTCAGTCGGAAATCTAAATCAAAGTATTGAAGCAAATAAGATTCTTTGTTTTTTAAGTTCGATCGGTATGTATGAGCAATAATTTGATTTGAAAAAATTTCTGAATTAATTTTAGGAGTTCCCGGCATATCGATCGCAAACTGACCCATCGCCGAGCAAAAAGGCTGCCACTCTGGCGTCTGAATTTCTGCCCGCAGCGGGGCTGGTTGAGATGCAGCGGGACGGGCAAACTTGACCGGGTATGAAAGTAATGTAGCAGTAACTAGAAGTAAATACAGAAATTTCATTTGGGTAAAAATTATATATGCCCGATCGATCTGCGCTAGCCTAGAAATATATCTGCAAAGGGGCGATTTATGCTGAATATTATATTTACTCAAGGGCGAGGCAACTCTCAAGGACGATCTAAAATCACTAAAACCAATAAAACCAATATACTCGCTGCTGTAAATACTTGGCTGGCTGTATGTCTGCTGGCTGCTGTCACAGCTTGTGCAAACAGCCCCAACAGCAAGGCCCTCGAAGAATCTTTAGCCGCCGATCCGAAATTAAAACAAAATCCAGTGGTTTTCTCTTCCCCGCCACCGGCAACAGCAATTGAGACAAACTCTAGCGCCAAACTTCCTCCCGATTTTCCGACAGAGATTCCACTCTATCCTAATGCTGAGTTAATCGAAGTTGGTGGGCAAACCGATCCGTCGCAAAAAAAGGTGCGGCTGCGCTGGGAAAGCACAGATCCTGTTAATTCGGTTCAGAACTTTTACTCCACAGAGTTTGGGCGTCGCAACTGGGAAATAGTCAGCCGCCCCACCGCCGAGGGACAAGGTTCTTTGGTAGCAACCCGAGATAATTTGCGGGTAACTGTGTCGCTTTCTCCTACTCAGAAAGTAGGAGGTTCTACAGAATTTGCGATCGACTACAGCAAAGAAAGCCCCGAGATTGCCGCCAGTCCCCAACCTAACAATTCCGAGTCTAGCGCATCTCCAACCGCTTCACCAACTCCATCTAATTCAGAGGGAACTACTCCAACGCCATCCGCCTCGCCAAAATCAGCACAAGTTAGCCAACTAGACACCCAAATTCCTCAACAGTTGCGGCAATATGTGGCAGATTTAAGTCAGTTGGAAGCGCTGAAAGTGCGATCGAATGAAAGTGGTAATTTAGAAACAGCCAGCACTTTGCCCAAACCCAACAAAATTGTCACTCGCCGCGAATACGCCCGCTGGTTAGTAGCAGCTAACAATCAGATTTATGCTAGCCGTCAAGCCAAACAAATTAGATTAGCAGTAGACTCTAGCGAACCAGCCTTTTCTGACATACCCAAAACTGACCCGGATTTTTCAGCAATTCAAGGTTTAGCAGAAGCCGGTGTAATTCCGAGTTCGCTTTCGGGAGAAACTAAAGATGTGAAATTTCGCCCGGATGCACCTTTAACTCGCGAAACAATGATTCTTTGGAAAGTACCTTTAGACACTCGTCAAGTTTTGCCCACAGCTAACATTGACGGAGTGAAAGAAAAGTGGGGTTTTCAAGATGCTTCTAAGATAGATTCCCAGGCATCGCGGGCCGTTTTAGCTGATTTTAACAATGGAGATTTGGCGAATATTCGCCGCGTTTTTGGTTTTACTACACTGTTTCAGCCGAAGAAATCAGTGACTCGTGCCGAAGCTGCTGCTAGTTTGTGGTATTTTGGCGTTCAAGATCAGGGATTGTCTGCTAAAGATGCCCTGGAAGCAAAGTCTCAACCTGCTGAGTAGAGTTGTTTGGGGTGGTTAAAAGTTTTGAACACAGCATCTACTTACCAATACCCAAGAAACCGGGTTTTTTTTCTGTAAGCAAACCCGGTTTCTGCGTCCAAGACTGATGAAATTGTACCAATTTTTGATAAATCGGGCTGCGATCGCCCGCAACAAAAATTGCAGCTTGAGTTTCTAGGATTTCGGTGAATACGGCTTACCCAGAAACCGACTTTTATCTACGAAAATGCCCTGTAAAACGCGAGGCATATCCGGTGAAAAACCCCGTTTCTTTAATTCCTATGGGGGAGTTCTCGTAAACAACCCTTTTACAAATTAAACATCGGCTTTTCTGTCCTTGTGGCCTATCCTAGGGGAGAGATTTTTTTTCTTTAATCTTAATTTCTGTATCCAGCCATACAACTGCTGCATTTGGCGGGCAAATTTTATACATATTTTAACTAGCACTTTGTTCAAAACTCTCAGTAGGATTCCGGATGCCGTAGCGGCCTTAACGATAAATGAACAAGAGTGTTTGAGCTCTTGGAGAGCATTTTTTAATGTACGATATTACCTTATTTACCCCGCAAGACATGGCTAAATGCAGCTTAGTCCTGCGCCACTTAGGTAGAAATACTGCTAGTATGGAAGCCAGCAGCCAGAAGATTGTTAACTATATTTACCGGCATTTTTGCAATTCGCAAACTGGAGAAAATAGCTGTGCCTTAGTGCGTTTGTTCAAAACTCATCCCTACGGGGAATTAGAAGACTCATTGCAACAATCCGCCCGCCGCTTGATGAAGGGCAATTCCCCCACCGCCGACATGAAATGTTGGACTCTGCTAGCAGCAGCAGGCACACAACCGCAGTGGAATTCTCGGCACACAGCAGCAGAACATACAGCTATTCCATTAGTTAGCACAAAATTAGTGGCTCAAATGCCGGCGATTTCGGAAATAATCCGGCAGTTTGGTTTAGACATTCCTACATTCCTCGGAATTGAGCGAGAAAGGTTCCTGCAATTAGAACCCGCAGTATTAAATATTTTTCACGTATCAGAAGCAAAAGGCAGCCCCTTTATTCCTGAGCAAAATTCCTTAATTATCCCCTACCAAGTCAAGTCTGTCTTGGGATTTGGGGGACTTCTGCCGTCAGGAAGTTTGTTCGCGGTACTGATGTTCCTGAAAGTTAAAATTCCCCCAAGCAGGGCTGAAATGTTTAAAGATTTAGCACTTAGTGTAAAAACAGCATTGTCTATCCCCTGCGAACTAACTGTTTTTGACTATTCAAAAAATCCTAAAAATTTTGTTACTAATAACAATTTAGCCGAAACCCAACTACTGGAATATCAAGTTGCTAATTTAATTCAATGTCTGGATTTTTCAGAACAAGAAATGCTCAAACAAGCCTCTCGGTTTCAACAGACAATTGACAATTTACAGCGCGAACTAGCCGAGTACAAGAATAAGGAACAAGCTTTGAAACTAAGCCAAAACTCGTTTACAGGTATCCTCAATATTCCCAAAGAGGCTATTGGTAGTCTAGAGGAAAATCAAGGAATTCAGCATTTTAATCAAGGGGAAGAACAGATTTAAACCAAGCTCTGTGTTTAGCAACCCGGTTTATCAAAGAAACCGGGTTGTTGCTGTGTTTGTTCAGTGAATTTTACTTTTAGAGGAAGGAATGCGAGCATCCGGCTCGCTGTATATAGCAATCATTGCAGGAGTCGTAAATTTTTGACCCCACCCCAACCCTCCCCTTATCAAGGGGAGGGAGTAAGAAATTCACAAATGA
>NZ_JAUBUI010000076.1:0-28993 GCF_036705385.1 Microcoleus sp. B3-A4
AGTTTTTGAGTAACAGCTTGCCGGATATTTAAAGGCAGCTACTTTTAGATGCGCTCGTTTTTTAGTCTAAACTCCAGGATCTTAAATTATCTCATAAATTAGATAATTGAGGCACGATGAGTTAACAGTTATTTGCTAAAATTATTTTGGCGATCGGTGTCGATCGCCAAAACCAGCCACTTCTGCCAGCGTATAAAGCGGCCGTCCCTTCACCTCCTCGTAAATACGCCCTATATACTGGCCCAAAATCCCAATACTAACCAACTGCACCGCACCCAAAAAGAAAACCGCCATCATCACAATTGTCAAACCCGTTAAGGCAGAACTTGGATAAAAAATCCGCCAATACAAAATCAAAAAAGCCATTAACACAGATACAAATGCCGCAAATAACCCCATATAAATCGAAAGTCGGAGGGGAACTTTTGAAAAAGATACTAAACCATTCATCGCCAAACTCAAAGATTTTCTGAATGTATACTTGACCTCCCCAGCAAAACGCGGATCTCGTTCAAACTTAACTGCCGTTTGTTTAAAACCAATCCAAGCGCGCAGTCCCCGAATGTAGCGGTTACGTTCTGGCATTGCGTTGAGTACATTGACTACACAGCGATCCATCAAACAAAAATCTCCCGTATCTATGGGAATATCAACATCCGCAAGATGCCGCAAAATGCGATAATACATATAAGCTGGCAACCGCTTAAACCAACTTTCTTGACGGCGTTGAGTGCGCTGAGCGTAAACAACTTGATAGCCCTGCCGCCACTGTTCTACCATATCTATAATTAGTTCTGGCGGGTCTTGCAAATCCCCGTCCATGATGACTACAACTTGACCTGTAGAAAAGTTTAAGCCAGCAGTTACAGCTATTTGGTGGCCGAAATTGCGGGCAAAACTAAGGTAGCAAATTCGCGAGTCTTTTTCGTGCAATTCTCGCAAAAGTTCGAGAGAGCGATCGCGGCTACCATCATTGATTAAAATTAATTCTACTGGGCCGTCCAGCCGATCCATCACGGCACTAATTCGCCTATACAATTCAACGAGATTTTCTTCTTCGTTATAGATAGGAATTACCAAAGAATACTTAGGTGTATCGTTCATTGCTGTTTATGTTTAAAAATCGGCTTTTTAACCCTTAAATCAAAAGTTTCTTTTTCCCAAAACACGCTGGCTGCTTCACGAGAGAGGTTCTGCACGTAATTTCGCTCTTGGCTCGATACAACAGCCGCCGACAAAATAGCAGCGTACCAAAACTTATCTATTTTCTTAAATACGAAAAATAAAAGACGCCATAAGACTGACGCACGCCCAACGAAAATATCTGTTATCATAGATGTTTAGTCAGACTATAAAAATCACAATCATAACCCATAGATTAAAAATTGCATGACAAATTCCCATTATCTGTGGCAAGCAAATCAAGACTTAAGCGAAGCTTGTCTGCAACATCCCTTTGTCAGAGGCCTTGCTGACGGCAGCCTCCCCCAAAATAGTTTTGCATATTACGTTGCACAAGACGCATTTTTTCTGGGAGCATTCGCTCGCGCTTACAGTATCGCTGCGGCAAAAGCACCCGACTGGGAGGGGTTTGAAATCCTCCACAATCTCGGCAGCGGTGTTTTAGAAGAACTTCGGTTGCATCAAGGATATGCAGGCAAATGGGGGGTAAACTTGCAAGAGGCTAAACCGGGAATCGCTACCCGCCGCTACACAGATTTTTTATTAGCCACAGCCTGGGGAAGCGGTGTCGGTTTGACAGTAGCCGCGATGACTCCTTGCTTGCGGTTGTATGCTTTTTTGGGACAGCAGCTAGCTAAACCTCATATACCAGAACACGCCTTTAGCGACTGGATTTCTACCTATAACAGCCCTGATTTTGAGATTTTAGCAAAACGGCTGGAAAGTTTGGTCGATCGCTACGCAGAAGCTGGGCCGGAAGTAGAAGCAACCTATCGCTACGCTATGCAGTGTGAAAGAGACTTTTTTCAGGCAGCTTGGGAAATAGAGTAAATTAAGTTTGGGCAAAAAAGAGGGATAATTATCTTAAGCTTCCTACGCCCAGGCAGCAAGTTTAACACTCATGTACAGCAGGAATATAGCAAATAATGTCATAACAGCATATCCCCAACGCGGCTGACTACTCAACACTAAACCGAGTCCGATCGAGAGCGACACAATCCCGTAAGCGTATCGGTGAAGCGATTGCAGAGCACCGGAGTTTATTAGTTGTGCGCTAAAGAGCAAAAACCGAAACAGACGACTGTAATGCTCAGCCTTTTTCGCAACTACGACAACAAATAGCCACCGCCCAAAGCCATCGAACTTTACTAACAGCTTGCAACCACCAATAAGGCCCCGAAGAACGCCCAACTATTAATTAGTGCGTCTGCTAATTCCACTTACATTCCAAGAGTCGTCAACCCGCGTATCAGCAAAGGAAATAGGGGATAAAAAGCTACAGAATGCTGCTGCTCGTCCTCTGCATAGCTGTAGCCTAAATTAGCGATTTCGACGTACCATTTACCGTCCCAGTGCGAAAACTGTTCCCAGCCACTTTTAGGAAGTGAAGCCACTTACAAAATCCAGAGGTGGCTGGGGATCACACAGGGGCGGGTTTTTGCCGACTAAAGGAGTAATTAGCTGCATCCCGATCGCAATTACCGATCGGCTCAGAAACCACATAGCAATTACAAAAATTAACCCGTCCCTGCTTTTGGAGCGATCGAGGCGCGGAATTACTTCTAGCCCTAAATCCGTATTTGTCATGGCTAAAACAGCGCAAGACTGTAGATTTAAAATTAATGTATAGTCCGCTGCCGAGCGATCGCCAAATATATACGTAAGTAGAGCCGTACTGCTAATTTTAACGCCCGAGTTTATTGGGAATCCCTTCGCAGCCACCGGGAATAGTCTCTCTCGACTTCGAGCCACACCAAGCGCAGCAGTAATAGCGCTGCTCGTCCGATAGCCGCTTGACACCGGTGAAATCAGCGTGTTCAACCACAGCGCCGGTATGTTCACCCGTTTGATAGTTGGGAAATTCGGTACGGCTGCGGGGAGATGCAGTTTCTGCCGAGCCGTAGAATAATGCGGCGGCTCTCATGTCGGCGCGAGCGAGATTGGCGTCGTACAAGACAGCGCGGGAGAGGTTGGCTTTGACTAAATCGCACTTGCTGAGATTGGCGCGGACGAGGTTGGCTTCGCTCAAATCCGTCCACCGCAAATCGGTGCCAGCCAGGTCAGCACCCGCTAACATGACATTGAGATCGATAACGCGGATACCGTGATCTCTGTCTTCAGCGTAGCCGCCGTCGCCGTCAAGGATGGGGCGGCCTAAGAGCCGATCGCGCTTCAGAGGAGTAACCAATCTAGACTGCGACAAAAACCGCAGAATTTTAGCTTTACCTTCAGCATCTACACTGCTCATAATCGCAGCCGTGCGACCTTCTGCGATCGCCCTTTCCTGCGGCCAGTCTTCCAAAAACCCTTGTTCGTCAAGGGCTAAGTCCGAAACCCCTTGAAAATAAGCATCGATCGTTTGCTGCTGCGTAATTCTGTTTTGCTGAATCGTCAAATCTTTCGAGATCACGTACTGCCGCCAAGCCACGTAAACGCCCAAAATTGCGATCAAAATTTGACCCAAAGCGCCGATCAGCTCGCCGAGAGCGCCGATGGCGTCCCAGTTGATTTGGATGTTGCGGCTTCCCGGTTCAGTATTACTACCGCTGAGCATCAGCAAGCCAACAATCCCAGCTAAAAGCCCGAAGCAGGCGACGATCAGAGTGCGCCAAGTCGGCGGAATTACCTGCGCCCAGATTTTGCCCCAACTCGGCCACATCAGCCGCAGCGATATGCCGATCGCACCGACGCCACCAATTAAGCCCAGCCAAATATTGTCATTGGCCAGCCCAAAAATCATCGCTGCGATCAACCCCAGCGTCAGCGCCGACCCCGACTTCTCAGCAGTCGTTTGTTCCGGCTGCTCCGGCAATAAAACCTTGCGAGTTGGAGGCGGGGGCACGGGTTTTTTCGGTTCAGCAGTAGCGACGATTGTCCCTGATTCTGGTGGCGCAGTAGGACTCGCACCGTTGAGACTTTCTACAGTCACGTTAGATTCAGGGCGATTGGGTTGAGAAGAGTTGTTTTCTGGTGTCATGCGTTGAGGCAAGTTCTAATTTTAGCCGGTCATTATAACGATTTTAACTAACTTTCGCAGGATTCTAGATAGCATTACAATAGAAATATCCACTAATTATACTCAAAGAGGTAACATATTATGACCCTGGTACTCCCCAATCTGCAAGAAAAACAAATGGGTCAAGTAATCACTACAATCACCGTCACGAATTTCATCGATCTAGTTATGGCTGAACGGGGATTCATTGCTGCTGAGGAAGTTCGCTCTGTTACCCTCGATAACGTTGTTGTCGATACCGGAGCAACTTTGCTTTCCTTGCCAGCTCCTATTATTAGCCAACTAGGTTTAAGACAAGTAGGAGAAAGAGATGTAGAAACATCAGCCGGCATCAAAAAAGGTCGAATTTTTGCAGGCGCTCAAATTATTGTAGAGGGGAGAGAAGGGAGATTTGATTGTTTAGAGTTACCCGAAGGCGTTTCTGCTGTTTTGCTGGGCGTGATTCCCATGGAAGAACTAGGCTTAGAACCTGATTTGAAAAATCGACGGTTGCGAGTATTGCCGATGAACAATCAGCAAACATATCTGATGGGTTAGTCGATCGGCGTTTACCATAGCACCAACTTCTCGCCTGTGATTCCTATGATGCCCAGTCAATTATCCGCCCTCAAAAATGTTTATAGTTAGAACTAAAATATTCAAAAATTTTTGAGTAATTTATTCCTCATCACAAACGACTTTTCTAGATTATTGATAGCTTATATATTATTAACATCGCTTAAATAAAATCGATTGAAAATTTTTTTGGGGGTATATGTAAGTTTTTTTGCCCTACCTCTAGCGAACAGAATAAGCCTTGAGCAAATACACGCAAACCGTCCCAAATATCAAAACAATTATCCCCAAAACTAACTCCACACTAAATCTTTGAGCATTGCCCAAAGCGACAAGAATTTGCTGCCGCACCACAAAGGCCAACAGCCAGCAAATCTCCGCCTTCAGCCAAGCCAAAAAGCCTCTGCCCAACAGATATTGCCGGTGAGCGTTCTCAGAAGTAATCCGTACCGGATAATTAAAAGTATGCGGATAGCGCGAAACTGCCGTTAAAACCGCAAAAATAATGGCAGCAACCGCCGGAACGACCCAAATCGTCACCTTGTCGCCCCAAGCATCAGCCAGCCCCCCTAAGCCGAAATGAATCGGAATTCGATCGGGCAAAACGGCCCAAAACTTGACGATGAGCAAAACAGCCAGCAAAATCGCGATCGCGCCTAAAAGCTCTACTGCCACTAAAACAGGCGAAAGCCCCAGAGAAATAATCGGTCGTTGGTTTGGTGCGTTTCCAGTCATGGCTACTTAAAATTAGATTAATATTGAAAATAATAGTATTGGTTCCAATTTCATCCCCCAACAGCTTTCGTTGGGGGTTTCCAAACATCTCGCGAGGTTCTATGACGGCTCAGGTCTTGATTGAAAAGAAAAAGTTAGAAAAACCGCCCCTAACAATACACACATTAGGCGATCGCGTCCTTCGGCAGCCAGCTAAGCGCGTCAAAAGCGTCGATGCAGAAATTCGGCAGCTAGTCCGAGAAATGCTGCAAACCATGTACAGTGCCGACGGTATCGGTTTGGCCGCCCCCCAAGTCGGAGTCAACAAACAAGTAATCGTCCTCGACTGTGACCCGGAAAACCCCGCCACACCCCCAATGGTTTTGATCAATCCCACCATTAAAAGTAGCAGCAGCGATATCTGCATCTTGCAAGAAGGGTGTTTGAGCATTCCGGGAGTTTATTTAGAAGTCAAACGCCCAGAAGTCATTGAAGTATCCTACCGCGACGAATACGGCCGCCCACAAACCCTGATAGCAACAGAGTTACTGTCTCGGGCAATTCAGCACGAAATGGATCACCTCAACGGAGTGCTGTTTGTAGACAGAGTAGAAAACAAGCTTGCACTGAATGAAGCATTAGTCAAGCATAAATTTTCGCCCAAGGCAGTAAAATCAGTATGATGGCAGGAACTCCGAAAAGTGGTTTACTCTTAGCTCTTTCGTGCATCACTGCGATCGCGGCAGTCGGCTCCATATTTGAGCTGTCATCGGGAGAAGCTCAACTTGGCAATTTAGTCACGGGCATCATCCTCGCCCTAAGCGTACCGCTAACTGGCATATTTTTCTATGCAGCCGTTCAGGATGCCAGGGCAAATCTATAAGCAGAGTTTTTAGTCATGAGTTTTTAGTCATTAGACATCTCCAGAAAAGTAGGTTTTGGGCAGGCAGGATGCCTAACCCTTAATCCCCACAAGAATTTTTGGAGATGTCTATTAGTCATTAGTTAGGACCTAACAACTAATAACTGTGGCAGCAAAATAGCGGATAAATAACATCAGCTAACAGCTCGCGAACTCATCACTAATCACTGTGGAATAAAGACTGCCCAAAAATAACATCAGCTAACAGCTCGCGAACTCATCACTAATGACTGATGACTGATGACTGATGACTCATAACTCATGACTAATGAAATCGGATTTCTGCGACAAGTGCCAGCCAAAGACGCTGCGGGAACGCCAGCATCCAAGTACCAACTTTGTGAAGATGGGGAATTGGTCATCGGACGAGATCGCAATTGTCAAATAGCTTTAGAGTCTATCAATCACGGCATGGTTTCCCGTCGCCACGCCACGATCCGTCCCCTAACTCAGGGTACTGTGACGAGATGGGAAATTTGCGACCTCAACAGCGCTAACGGAACTTATATCAACGGAAAAAAGCTCTCGGGCTGCCAAACTTTAGAAACAGGCGATCGCATCAGTCTCGGCCTTGACGGCCCTGAATTTATATTTGAATCTCCCGTAACCCCTTACCAAAATCAACCCGGATTCCGTGCACCACAAACGGGCAATTTTGCTGGTAGCGAAAAAGACGCTCTCACTTTAACTCAATTATTCCCGATCGCCTCCACGGGCAAACAATTAAGCCAAAAAGCTTACTTATATCCAGGTATTGCCACAGTTATTGTTGTCGTGTCGATGTTTGTCGCAGTTGGAAATTCCGCAGCATTCAATTTGCTGCTGTCAGCTTACCTCGCCGGTGCGGCTTACTACTTTATCTATCAACTGTGCGGCAAACACAAGCCTTGGTGGGTATTGCTCGGTTCGGCGTTAGCTACAGTCCTGATTGTGATCAGCCCCTTATTAATGGGATTTATATTCGTATTTAGAGAAATTTTGCCCGGCAACCTGCCAACCGCAGGCGAAACCATCAGTTTTTTGCCTTTTTTGAACAGAATGTTTTTCGGGGCGGGTCTGATGGAAGAATTGCTGAAAGCCCTGCCCGTTTTGGGAGCGATGCTGCTGGGAAATTGGCTGCGAAATCCGTGGCGCGATCGAATCGGCGTTTGGGAACCTTTAGACGGAATTCTGTTAGGAAGTGCCTCCGCCGTCGGCTTTACACTGTTAGAAACTCTGGGACAGTACGTTCCCAATGTGATCCAAAATGTCACCCTGCAAGCAGGGGCGGAGGCGGGACAATTAGTAGGATTGCAGTTGCTAATTCCCCGCATTTTGGGTTCCGCTGCCGGACACATGGCTTACAGCGGCTATTTGGGATATTTTATCGGTTTGAGCGCCCTCAAACCTAGGAAGCGCTGGCAAATTTTGGGTGTAGGCTATTTCAGTGCTTCCGCACTTCACGCTTTGTGGAATGCGTCGGGAGCCGTCAGCGTACTTTTGCTGGCCTTGGTGGGAGTTTTGTCCTATGCCTTTTTGGTAGCCGCGATTTTGAAAGCCAGAGCTCTGTCTCCCAATCGAGAGCAAAATTTTGCAACTCGAATATTCTTTGAAAAGTGACTTCTGAGTGCTTAATTGTTTATGTGCGATCGCACCTCAACCTGCCATTTTTTTCTTGTGTTTTAACCAGCTTAAACCAGCCAATGCTAAAGCTGTACCCCCTGCGGTGAGAGGTTCGGGAACTGGTTCGGCTTCGGTATCCACTAGAGTGTAAGAAAACCAGCTATTGTAGAACTCTCTATCGGTTAGCTCTGTTCTACCGTCGCGACCGGTCGTATATTGCTCGTAATACCCAAAAAACGCAGAGCCCGGCGGTGCATCCAAATAAGGCACAGGGAATGTCTCGATATACCAAGATATTCTGCTGTCCAGTATGAACCATACAGGCGGTTCGCCTGGATCTTCATAGCTTACTTCTGTGATCACCTGGTCGCCACCGCTTGTATTCAGTCCGGTAAAATTCCCTTCATAAAAGGAAGCTGTAACCCCTGCGAAATCTTGGTATTCTTTGCTTCCTCCGAAAGTGTAACCGTAGAATCTTCCCTCGGAAACTGCAATTTCTTCAACTCCTATTCCTGTAAGGGTGGAGTTATCCACTTTCAAATAACTTCTCCCAGGGGTGGAATCCAAATCCAAAGTGTAGGTGAGTAAGGCGGCTTGTGCTTTGTCTACTCCTACCAATGAAACGCCTGAAAACAAACTTAAAATTGTGGTAGCGATCGCATTTCCTAATCTGGGTCTTTGTTTGTGACTCATTATTTTTTATTAAACTTTACGTAAGTCTAGTTTATTTGAGTGAGCGATCGCCCGTAATTATCCGCATTCTTAAAGTAAATTTTTTTGAAGTCAAAGATTGCCGAATCTAAATAACCGAACTAATACGGGTGCGTCCTCTGTTGTATTTGTATAATTTATGACTTTCACTATTACTTTTGAACACAAACTAGAAAAATGTTTTATCGTAATCGCCAAATATTCCGACGGGTTTGTGTTGTGGCGATGCAGCAGACGATCGTCCCGATCTGCATACACATTTAATAAATTTTGTCAATACGCAATTTCCAGACATTTTACCGCTGTATTCTGCCCTTGTGTATGAGGAGCTACTGCTTAATTACCTGATGCGACAATCGCAACTTAACTTAGAAATTCTTCACAAATAGTTTGACTGTGGTACTATCTGGATGGCTGTGAGTAGCTGAGGGAAGCCAAGGGGCTTGATTCCTGTGGTGGTGGAGGAGAATCCAGGAGTGCTAGATAGGATGTCATTGGGATACGCAAACGTTTTCGCCCAGCGAAGTCAACCCGAACCCCTCCGCATTGGGGTGATTGGGGTTGGCAATATGGGCCAGCATCACACGCGAGTTCTGAGCTTGCTAAAAGATATCGAACTCGTGGGTGTTGCAGACATAAATGTAGAGCGGGGAATAGATGTAGCAAGCAAATACCGGGTTCGCTTCTTTGAAGACTACCGAGATTTGCTCGCCCACGTAGATGCAGTTTGCGTCGCCGTTCCAACTCGCCTGCATCACCCTGTGGGGATGTCTTGTCTCCAAGCGGGTGTTCACGTTTTAATTGAAAAGCCGATCGCGGCTAGCATTGCCGAAGCCGAATCTTTGGTCAACGCGGCTGCTGAGGCCCACCGGATTTTACAAGTGGGTCACATCGAGCGGTTCAATCCAGCTTTTCAGGAACTCGGCAAAGTGCTGAAAACTGAAGAGTTACTGGCATTGGAAGCTCACCGGATGAGTCCCTATTCCCAGCGGGCTAACGACGTATCGGTAGTTTTGGATTTAATGATCCACGACATCGACTTGCTCCTGGAATTGGCAGATTCCCAAGTGGTGAAGCTGACGGCCAGCGGCAGCAGGGCCTCAGATTCAGGTTATTTAGACTACGTGACAGCGACGTTGAACTTTGCTAACGGCATTGTCGCCACCCTGACTGCCAGTAAGGTGACGCACCGCAAACTCCGTTCAATCGTGGCTCACTGCAAGAATTCTCTGACAGAGGCAGATTTTCTCAACAACGAAATCTTGATTCACCGACAAACAACCGCCAATTACGTGACGGATTACGGTCAGGTGCTTTACCGTCAAGATGGGTTGATCGAGAAAGTTTACACCAGCAATATTGAACCGCTCCACGCAGAATTGGAGCATTTTATTAATTGCGTGCGGGGTGGAAATCAGCCTTCTGTGGGAGGAGAACAAGCTCTCAAAGCTCTGCGGCTTGCGAGTTTGATTGAGCAAATGGCTCTCGACGGTCAAGCTTGGTATCCGAAAGAGCTAGAGTCTACTTTGCAAGTTAGCTAAATCGAGACCAATTGTGTCGTTTCCGGGTGCTTTTACAGTTTGGGTTTGTTGTTCGTTGAAGAGGGTAACTGTTCCCATGCAACCGGATTCGATGTCAGTCGATTTGAGATTGGACTATTGGGCGTGAGAAGTTCGGCGAGTGCGAGCGTCGAGTTGCGATCGGTTGAGCGATTTTAGATCTTAGATTGACTCTGCAGATGAATCTGGGGGCTTGAACTAAGGTTTCAACTTTTTTGCTCTCGACAACAGAAGTCGTGGGCAAGTATCCGTCTTTAGGTGAAGTCACGATTTATGGCAAAAAAGACCGACTATTTGACGACTGATGGTTTTGCTAACTAGCTGATTTCCTTGAGGACTCAGGTGAATGCTGTCTCGATACAAAGTGGGAAATTCGGCCGCACAATTGAAAATGGGAAGAAAATCTATGTAAGTAATTTTCTCTGTTTCCACGAGTTCGGCGAGACGCGCTCTAGCATTGACTTCCCAGTCGCGAGGGCCCGAGCCGCCGAGTTCGCCCCGCTTGGGCGTGACGGCTACCAAAAACTCGATGTTGGCGGATACAGCTATTTTCTGGATTTGGCGAATAGCCTCTAAGTTGGAGCCTACTACATCGCCGCTTGTGGCTCCGGGTGCTGCCAATTGCCGAGTCGGCACTGCAGGTAGTAGGTAGCGGCTCAATAACTCTAGCGTAGCCGATCGGGGTTTGCGATCCGGGTAAGATCGATCGCGCCCCACAACCAGATAGCAGGGAGCCGATGCAAAAAAATCGTCCGTATTGAGCAGCAACACCACAGCATTTGCCCCAAAAACACCGAACCGCTTGGCGTAAGCAAGTTGATTCCTCGGTCCCCAAGAATTGGCTGAGGCGTTGAGAACTTCAAAATTTGAATAGTTGACTTGTGAACCTAATTGTGTATTGTTCGCCAGATTCTGTACTAGCAGTCTCAAATTCCGAGCCATAATTTCCGAAATCGTATCTGTCTGATGTGTCCACCAACCGCCGTTGGCGACAGAATCTCCCAACAGCAAGACGCGCAGAGTTTCTGGAGTGGCGATCGGGGCGATCGCTCCGCTACGCATCGAATACTCGTTAATCTCAATCCGGTTGCCCAAGCGACGCACCTTCTGGTTGGGCGCCAACAAATAGCCGCACTCGGCATCGGCAATATAAATCAAGGGATTACCAAAACCCAGCAGCACCCGCAGCAGCACTTCGATTGCCGCCCCCAATCCTGCGGTGACAGCCAAAATTATGAGAACAACTTCCACCACTTAACCTCGATAGAGAAGGATAAATCCCTGCCGACACCAAGGTATAAAAAAGAATGCAACTGCAGTCAAGCTTTCAACCCCGATTGTAGTCAGTCGATTAAAGATTAAAGATTAAAGCATTGACTCCACAGATGAATCTGGGAGATCTCGCTAAAATCTAAACTTTTTTGCTTTCCACGACTCATGTCTAGAAGCAAGTATCCGTCTTTGAGTGAGGTGAGTAGGTCGCCTTTGTAAAATCTAAAATCTAAAATCTAAAATCTAAAATGTTATGGCTTCGGGGTTTGAGCCACTTAGCTGCCCGATTCAGTCAACCGAATCGCCCCCGTAGATATAGAATTCTAGAATATACCGTCAAAATCCGCCGTCAGCCGTCAGTGAACTTGGTGGTTTCAGGAAAATCCGTGGACTTAAAACAAATATTCAAAACGCCGAATCCCATAATCGGTGTCGTACATTTACAGCCTTTGCCAACTTCTCCCCGCTGGGGCGGAAACCTCAAAGCGATTATCGGAAGAGCCGAGCAAGAGGCTACAGCGCTGGCTTCTGGTGGCGCCAACGGTATCATAGTCGAGAACTTTTTCGACGCTCCTTTTGCTAAAGACAGCGTAGATCCGGCGGTGGTAAGTGCCATGACTCTGGTAGTTGAGAGGCTAACAAATCTCGTGACGCTGCCGATCGGCGTTAACGTGCTGCGAAACGACGCCCACAGCGCGATCGCCATCGCCTCCTGCACAGGAGCTCAATTCATCCGCGTCAACGTCCTCAACGGCATCATGGCTACAGACCAAGGCTTAATTGAAGGCCAAGCTCACCAGCTACTGCGCTACCGCCGGGAATTGGGCAGCGATGTCAAAATATTAGCAGACGTGTTAGTCAAGCACGGGCGACCCCTAGGCAGCCCCAACTTGACTACAGCCGTCCAAGAGACGATCGGGCGAGCTTTAGCCGACGCCGTAATCCTTTCGGGCTGGACAACAGGTAGCCCTCCCAATCTCGAAGACTTAGAACTCGCGAGTGCAGCAGCGGCGGGAATTCCAGTTTTCATCGGCAGCGGCGCCTCGTGGGAAAACATTTCCACCCTCATGCAGGCCGCTGACGGCGTAATCGTATCGAGTTCCCTGAAACGAAACGGCCGCATCGAGCAGCCCATCGATCCGATCCGCGTCAGTCAGTTTGTAGAAGCCGCCCGCCGCAGCTTGTCACAGCAAGAGCGCGAACAGGAAAATAGAGATGCTAATGGCTCAAGAGGGCCAACACCGGAACCGGGCAAAGTCACAAGTAAAACGTAAAATAGGAATTGTTGACTGTTGACTGTTGACTCTTGGCAGTAGTCAGTAGTCATCAGTTATCAGTCATCAGTCATTAGTTAACAATTAACAGTCAACAGTCAACAGTCAACAGTCAACAATTCCCAATTCCCAAATTACCAAATCAAAAAATGATTCGCCGACGTTCAACCCCTTGGATTCATCGCTGGTCTAGGACTGTGATGGCAGCGATCGCAGCCATAGGCGTCGTAGAAACGGCCTATCTCACGATCGCTAAATTCACGACTGGCTCGGTCATTTGTCCCACCAGTGGCTGCGACAAAGTTCTCAACAGTCCCTACGCTACAGTCTTTGGCACTGTGCCTTTAAGTTTGTTAGGCTGTCTGGCTTACCTGAGTATAGCAATCCTGGCATTGGCTCCCAAAGCTGTAAATCCCGACACCAAAAAAGGACTGCACTCTCAACTAGAAAACAAAACTTGGCAAGCGCTATTTATCATCACCGCTGCGATGGTAATTTTCAGCAGCTATTTGATGTATTTGATGGCTTTTGAAATTCAGGAACTGTGCATTTACTGCATCACTTCTGCCTTATTTTCGCTGTCGCTGTTTGGGCTGGTGCTAGTCGGGCGCGAGTGGGAAGATATTGGACAGTTGGTGTTTACAGGCATTTTGGTGGCAATGGTAAGTTCGATCGGTGCATTGGGACTTTATAACAGCGTCAAGTCACCTCCTCCTATTGTCTCTACCCCCGGTATTGCACCTCCTCCCATCACTACAATCTCCGGCCCGGCACAAATTGCTTTGGCTCGCCACCTCCGACAAATCGGCGCGAAAGAATACAGCGCTTACTGGTGTCCCCACTGCCACGACCAAAAAATGCTTTTTGGTAAAGAAGGTGCTGCCATAATCGATTACGTTGAATGCGATCCCAAAGGCCAAAATTCCCGCACTGCACTTTGCGAAGCTGCTGCTGCTAATATTAAAGGTTTCCCGACTTGGGAGATTAATGGTCAGTTTTATTCGGGGACACAATCTTTGGATAAACTCGCTGATTTATCGGGTTACACCGGCCCCCGCAACTTTCAAAACTGACAGGAAAGTTGGAGATATTAGATGACAGATTTTAGATTGATGGGCAGGAAATATCCTGGTTTTTAATTTAATTTATCGTTAGGCTAGTGCTGCGAAATCAATCTAAAATCTTGCATCTATAATCAATAAAAAATAGTAAAGATTAGTGAGAACGAAAAATATTAAAACAAGTTCGGGGTTTTTAGTATTTAGATGGGCGGATCACTACTAAAACTTTTACATAAAAAAATGCAAAAAACCGGGTTTCTGCTTCCAGAATGATTGTTGAAATGACATATTTTGGTTGCGAAACCCGGTTTCTGCTGTTGCAGCCCGATCGCACCGAAAAATTAAATAATCTAAAATCTAAAATCTAAAATCTACTCGCACGCACCGAAAAACCAAAAAATTGGATAATCTAAAATCTAAAATCTAAAATCTACTCGCACGCACCGAAAAACCAAAAAATTGGATAATCTAAAATCTAAAATCTAAAATCTAAAATCGACTGAGCCGATCGCCCCGGAAAGGTAAAACCTATACGTAGTAGTAGTTTAGATGCTCAAAGGGCGAGGCGCAAATCCCCAAAATATGCTAAAAACTATCAAAAAATGGGTCGATCGAGAACGCCGAGTATTGATTACTGCGAGTGCCGTTGCTAGTACGGTCATTGTTATGCGCTGGTTCGGATTTTGTCAGGTGTGGGAATGGGCTGCTTTCGACCACTTTGTGCGGTGGCGGCCGACCGAACCAATTGACTCGCGCATCGTCATTGTAGAAATTAAGGAAGCTGACTTGCAAAAATACGGCTACCCAATTTCGGATGCTGTCTTGGCCCAATTGCTGCAAAAATTGCACGCAGGCAAGCCGCGGGCGATCGGCCTCGACGTTTACCGAGATTTGCCAACTCAACCGGGTAACGCCGAATTGCTCAAAACTTTTAAAACTATTCCCACCTTAATCGGCATTGAGTTGATGCCCGACGAAACCCGGCTCGGAGTTCGCCCGCCTCCGGTACTTGACAAGCTCGATCGAATTGGTTTCAACAATGTTGTCATCGACGCTGACTCAAAAGTGCGGCGAACTTTGCTCTACGCTTGGCCCGGAGACGGCAAAACTCATAAAAGTTTTGCACTCAGACTGGCTTTGCTTTACCTCAAAAGCGAAGGAATTTCCCCTCAATCCGCAAAAGCCAATCCTAAATACTTGCAGTTAGGCAAGGGGGTTTTTCGGCCTTTTCAACCGAATGATGGTGCTTACGTTCGAGCGGACAGCCGCGGCTATCAAATTTTGACCAAGCTGCGCGGCCCGCAAGGCAGTTTTCGCACTGCATCGATGGGCGATGTGCTTTCTGGCAAAGTACCTGCTGATTTTGTACGATCGCGCGTTGTCTTGATCGGCTCAAATGCCCCCAGCCTCAGAGACTTTTACCAAAATGCTTACAGTTCAGGTTGGTTTGCTCCTCCCCAGCAAATACCGGGAGTCGAGCTTCAGGCTCATTTCTTGAGCCAAATTTTGAGTGCAGCACTCGACGGGCGCGGGGGTATCCATGTCTGGCAAGAGGCTGCGGAGTTGCTGTGGATTTTACTTTGGTCTTGGGCCGGAGCAAATGTGAGTTGGAATTTGCGATCGCTTGGTCGATCGGCTTACTGTTTATTCAGTATCTGTCTAGGTCTGAGTGCCAGTTTATACTTAGCATTTTTAGCCGGTTGGTGGCTACCGTTAATTCCTCCAATCCTCAGTCTTGTGGGTTCTGGTGCTGCTGTTGTGGGTTATCTGGCTCACTTGCAAGAAGAATTAAAACGGTCTAAAGAATTTTTACAATCGCTAATCGATACAATTCCTGACCCCATTTTTGTCAAGGATCGAAATCACCGCTGCGTAGTTTTGAATCAGGCATATTGTCGGTTTATTGGCTATCCTTTAGAAATTTTAACTTGCCGAACAGATTACGATTTATTTCCACAAGCCGAAGCCGAGATATTTTGGCAGCAAAACGAATTAGTATTTCAAACTCACCAGCCGCGAGAAAATGAAGAATATTTTACTGACGCTCACGGAATTACGCATCTGATTGCGACTAAAAGATCCCTGCATAAAGATGCTGCCGGCAACCTATTTTTAGTCGGAGCAATCAGAGATATTACCGAGCGCCAACTTCGGGCAAATGCCCTTGAACAAAAAAATGCTGAGCTCAGCCACCAAGCTTATCACGATGCTCTTACCGGTTTGCCCAACCGCCAAATGTTCTACGAATGCTTGCATCGGTCTCTAGAAATAGCCTCCACCTCTCAGGAATTGGTAGCTTTACTGTTTTTAGATTTAGATGGATTTAAGTCAATCAATGACACTCTCGGACATAATATGGGCGATTTACTCTTAAAAACAGTTGCCAGTCGGCTCAAAAAATGCTTGCGCGGCAGCGATACAATCTCGCGGTTGGGCGGCGACGAGTTCACAGTCATTTTGCCCGTAATTCCAGGTCGCGAGGACGCTGCGAAAGTAGCGGAAAAAATTTGCGACGCCATCATGCAGCCTTTTATTTTAGAAGAACATACAGTTTCTGTAACTACAAGTATTGGCATTAGTTTATATCCCATTGACGGTCAGGAGCCAGAGATTTTAGTTAAGAATGCCGATGCTGCGATGTATCGTGCTAAGGAACGCGGGAAAAATCAATATCAATTTTCTTAATTAATACCATACCAGTTTAAAATAAAAATACAACCCTAGGTAAGCTCCAAACCACGAGCTTCATAAGTCATTTCTAATCCTTCAATTTTTTAATCTCAAATCTCAATACTTCGGACAAAATTTGAGCATTTTTTAGACCTCAAACCCTAATCCAGTCGTGGGGCGATATTATTTTAAGGCGTCAGATGTGCAGCTAACTTTGAAAAAATAGCTCGCTCCTGAAACCGTAAGCCCTCTAAGCTTTTTGAAACCGTTCAAAAAATGTCCGAACTATTTAAATCTAAAATCTAAAACCTAAGACCTAAAATCGTAAAATCTGTCATCTGCCATTTGATAGACTTACAAAAAAGATAAAAGTTATTACAGCAAATTGCCGTCTCATCTCAATCAGGACTAAAGCAAAAAATGGTGTGAAGCGCTACTTATAGCAGTAATCTCCTTATAGGGCACGCTATATATAGAGAATCTGCCTCCAAAACTGTAAATGTTAAAAAATATTAAAAGATTGAGAAACGGAGATTGCAAACCAAATTTAAATCGCCAAAAAGCCTTGATTTAAAAAGATTTACGTAGCTTAACGAAACTTAATTAAAGGAAATGTAAAGATATCAGTGGAACTACTGAAATTGATAGATATAATAGGTTGTAGGGACGTGCATAAACATCGGTGATTTGGATAAGGCTATGAATACTATGCGTACTTTGATTCAGCTCACAACAACGGCAACCCTGGCTGCCGGCCTGCAAGTGAGTACGATCGGCATCGCAAATGCGGCTCGACAGGCCAGCAACTCAACTAGCAACTTAACAAAAGCCCATAGCGCGGGCAAGATCCCGACGCCATCGACCCCCAGAGTTGGGACAGTTACACCAACCTCTAGGTTTGGAAATCCCCAACAATACGAACCAGACCCGAACGGGAACCCCAAAAGTGACGGTACGGGAACGCGCTGACCCCAAATTTTCAATAAATTTTCAATCTTCTATTCGCGGAGATTTGTACCAATTGGATTGGTTAATTAAAGTATGGCTGCACCAATCCGGATCGGTGAGGGGATAGTCAAGTCGGTAATGACCGCCGCGACTTTCAGTGCGAAACGCAGCACTTTTGACAATTAAATAGCCGATATCCAATAAATTCCCCACTTCTCCCCAATTTCGCAAAATTGAGCTATTCTCCGCATCAGCAGGCGAAAAATCAATAATTTGTCCTGGCCGTAAATTATCAAGCGTTTGACTCAAAGGCAACGAAGCAAATTCTTGCCGCCAAATCTCAAGTTGGACGATCGCACTTTCCAAATCGCGTTGTTCCCGGCAAATTCCCGCACTCTGCCACACCAAGTTCGGCAATTCGACCCGCAACTTTTCGATCGCCTCAATGTCCTTTTCAGAAATCGATTTTTCCAAGATTTCCCCCGCCTCGAACTGATCGGCGAATGCCTCGGGCGTTCCACCTTCTAGCTGCAAAAGTCCCATCTGCGCCCCAAAAACCAGACATTCCAGCAGCGAATTGCTGGCCAACCGATTAGCGCCGTGTACCCCCGTGCTCGCAGTTTCTCCCACCGCGTACAAACCCGGAATAGAAGTTTGGTTAAACTTGTCAGCGACAATTCCTCCCATCCAGTAATGGGCCGCGGGCGTCACGGGCACCGGTTCGGAAAAAATATCAATTCCCCAATCAGCGCACACTTGAATAATATTGGGAAACCTGTAGCGCAGTCGATCGACCGCAATCGGCCGCAAATCCAGCCAAACATGAGGTTCCCCCGTCTTTTGCAAGTGGCGGAAAATAGCGCGACTGACAACATCCCTAGGGGCGAGTTCCCCGCTGGGGTGAAAGTCAAAAGCAAAGCGATATCCCTTACTGTCAACCAAATGAGCTCCTTCTCCCCGCACCGCTTCGCTAATGAGAAACCGAGGTGCGCCCGCTGTACTCAGCGCCGTCGGGTGAAACTGCACAAATTCTAAGTCTCGCAGCAGCGCCCCGGCGCGCCACGCAATTGCCACCCCGTCCCCGGTACTTACCGACGGATTGGTCGTTTGAGCAAAAACCTGCCCGCCCCCGCCTGTGGCCAGCACCACGGCTTTGGCCTGCAGCCACTTGACTTGTGAGCCACAAATCGAGCTAATCCCCTGGCAGCGCCCGGTTTCGTCTAGCCACAGACTCAAAGCAAAGGCAGGAGATACGAGTTGAATGTTTTTGCGGCTCAATACTTTTGCTGTCAGCGTAGCGATCACGGCTTTGCCCGTAGTGTCTGCGGCGTGGAGAACTCGGCGGCGGGAGTGGGCTGCTTCTAGAGTGAGGGCTAAATCTGGGCCGGTGCGATCGAATGCAACGCCCATTTTCACGAGGGAGTCAATGCAGGCTGAAGCTTCCTCAACTAAAAATTTCACCGCATCCAAATCGCAAAGACCGGCTCCAGCAGCCAGTGTATCCTGAATGTGTAGTGCTGCCGAATCTTCAGGGGCGATCGCCGCCGCAATTCCTCCTTGAGCCCAATCGCTGGCAGAAACAGGCAGGGTATTTTTATTGATCAAGCCCACGTGCAAATGCTCTGGCAGGCAAAGTGCTGTGTACAAACCCGCCGCGCCAGCACCTATTACCAATACGTCAAATTTGTCAGTCATAAGTCTGCCGCCAGTCGATTTTAGATTTTAGATTTTAGATTTTAGAATTGACTCCACAGATGAATCTGGGGAGTAGAACTAATGTCTGTCGATCGAGCTTATATTTTAGATTTTAGATTAAAGAATTGAGTCTACAGAGGAATCTGGGAACCCGCTTATTTCAATCTAGGGAATTTTTGCAGGCTTTTGCCCAATGGTGGTTGAAAGTAAGTCTTGAGAAATTAAAGGCAGAAGTCATCAGCCTATAGAAAAAAAATCTTTTCTTTCTGCCGAATCCTTCTGCCCAATGACTTCTGCCTTCAAATGAGACCCGCTGCTACCTAGTCGTACAGACCATTATTCAACCTGTTGTCTCCTTCAATAAAGACTGATTCAACATCAGTTACGGTGAATTTGTCCATGTTAGCTTGCAGCACTTTTTTCTGAGCATCCGTCAAGTCTGAAATATTGAGTACGTCCTCAACATTTTCGTAAGGAGCATTCTTAATAATTAGTCGAGCTAAAGTGGGATACAACCCTCGAAATTCCCGAAAGTCCCGGACGGCGCTGTTGTTCAAATCAAGTTTTTTGCCGTATTCTGTGGCAAGCTTCTCATCGGCGCGATTGGTTCTAGCCGGAGCTTCAACAGCTAGGAGCGAGGAGGATGGCAAGACGATACGGCTTAATGACGCCGCGATCGCGCTTTGGTCTCCAGCCCATGCAAAGCAGCCCAGCACTAAGCCCAATACTGCCAATAGACGACCCAATCGTTTCATGAAGTTTTGTCTCCCAATTTCATACACAGCATTTATGTAGAGACTACCATTTTGCTTATGCAGTTTTTCAGATAAATCCGCAATAGGTAGAGGGCTGTTATAAACTTTACATTTTGATATTGACAACGCAGACGATATATGATATTAACTGACTTTTAAGCATCGCAGGCCAGTTTATAAAAGGCACTCCAAATTAAAAACTCGGACTGCCATTTTAAAGGGTTAATTTTTGCCCTGCACGCAATTTTCTAGCTATCGCGAACTCTTTCCTTTCGTTTTGAGAAAAGCGTTCAAGTCAGCATAAGTACCAGCGTAAGTCAGGCTGGGAGTGTCGTAACCCTTCAAAGCCACGGTGTGTGGCTCGAAAGCGCCCTCGGCTCCCAATTGCGTCAGGTATTTGTAGGTCGTTTCTCCGACGGCGATATCCTTGCCGAGTTGCTTGGTGCAAGACTCCAGGCGAAATGCTGCGTTTACAGTATCTCCCAAGGCGGTGTAGTCCGATCGGTCGCTGCTGCCAGAATTTCCCACCATTGCATAACCGGTATTGATTCCCGCCCCGACTCGCAAAGGAAAAGGTAGGGGGTAACGGCTGCTGAGTTCGTCTGTTGCCTTGTGCAATTCGCTCAAAGCTTGGCAAATCCGCATCATTTCCTCGCTGCTGACACCGCTGGTTTTGTGGAACCAGACGGCCATGATGGCATCGCCGATGTATTTGTCCACCCAACTGCCGTGTTCGCGAATGATCTGTCCTGCTTTGCGGAACCAATTGCCGATGACTTCCGAGAGGAGGGTTTCGTCTAGCTGCCTAGTCAAAACTGTAAAGTCTCGGATGTCCATTACCATGACGCTAATCAGGCTGCGTACCGTCAAAGTCGCCGTAAAATCTTCAGAGTCTGTCTCGTGTATTGGATCGTGCCGGTGGCCGGCGGTTGGGTTGTAGAAGTCTAATTCGGTTTGACCGAAAATAATCCGATCGCCATTTCGGAGAGTGACAGGAATACTGACCCGCCGCCCGTTGACAAAGGAACCATTGCGGCTGCCCAAGTCGATCAGGTAGAACTCTCCTGTCTCCATTTGCTGTAACATCGCGTGATTACGGGAAATCCAGCGATCTGTCAGTACAAAATTATTGTCATCGCTCCGCCCTACTGTCCAGCAATTGCTGCCGGAGAGCGGCAAGTAGCGATTGCCGCCTTCTGTGCGAAGTACCATATGTGGATTGGGTTGCACTCGTCACAACAGTCCTAGAAACGACACAAAATTAACCGATTTGAGATTTGAGACTTCAGATTTTAGATTTTTTAGTCCATCGTCGATGCACCTAGCCCCTGCAGGATTTCAGAACCATAAATTCGATCGAGCGAGCGAAGGTATTTATGATTCGAGCTACAAAAGCAGCCAGTAAAAACATACTGTCTACCAAGATTGTACCTGATAATACTGCCTGCCCCGGAGCGGAGACAACTTTTATTTATTTTGATGAACCAGAAAAAAGTGGGAAAATGGCTCTCTGGCTAGCCAGCTACACTGTACCCACAAGTCCAAAATCTTTCAACACAATTCCTGAAACCCAAGTTTTGCATGAATCTCAGAAAGGAAGCTTATTTTCCTGAATTTTAAGTTATTGATTCGGCAAAACGAGAAATCAAGATTCTAGGAAACAGGGTTTCTACAATATGGGTCAGCGAGCAAATTGTCTGTACACGGTAGAGCTAGGCAGGGGTAGGGGGTGTAGCCTGGTATGCAGATCCAGAGTTGTGTGAACTACTCCCTCTGGTGTAAGCTTCCAATTTCAAGCGGAACAGCCGATCGTATCGAAGATTTCCTTCCAAACGTCGAACTTACATTCCGTCCCTGGGCAGTAGTGCTAGTTCATAACGCTAATAATCCAAGCCCTTCATCGCCAATAATGATAGCAGAATTCATATCTCTATCGTGCTTAGTTTTGCAGTTGCAACAAGTCCAGCTACGCACTTCCGCCGGAAAGCTACCCACCTGATTCAGACCTACGCGGCAACTCTTACTCGATAGTGCGAAAAACCGACCAATATCGAGGTAAGTTTTACCGTCTCTTGCAGCTTTGTCTTTCACTTGTATGGTCAAATTTGACCATCCGCCATCGCTAATTACGTTAGCTAGGCATGGATTTTTTTACCAGGTTATTTACTGCCAAATTGTCAACAACGATGACTTTGTTTTCCGGCACCAATTTTAGAGAGAGTTTTTCCTATAATTTCTCACGAGCGTTTGCCATCTTTTCGTGAGCTATTGCACTATACGGGCTTTAGGGCGATGATGGGAATCTTGATGTTTGCGATATAGTTTATGCTGCTTACGGTTGAGATTTTTATAATTTGTGGTTGATAGCAAAAACAACCCTCAGCTTTCCTAGAAACTTGAGAAATTTGTCACCAACTATTTGTACTTTTTGTGGGTACTGAATAGATTGCTTGTCATGCGTTAACTATTATAACTTCAGGAAAGATGCCCGTTATTCAAAGAAGTTGATGAATGCTCTGCATAGGTTGAGTCCATATATCTCGCTTTTGAGTGCTTGGTTGTGGCAATCGTTGCGACATTTATGATGATTTATCAAATTTTTTAAATAAATTTTATTTATTGTTACCGTCTTGTGATAGCTGAGAGATTGGTTATTCGTTGCCTGTTTAACTCGTTCTCCAGCTAGGAGTCCAAACCACAAACAGGACGGCAAAAAACAACCCTGGCTTTCATCGCACCGCTAAGATGAGTACAGTTAGAGCGGGGCGTTTCCCGCCGAGTAAGTTAAATTGGAAGAGAATTGTATGTTGTCGAAAAGAATTTTACCTTGTCTGGATGTGAAAGCCGGTCGCGTGGTCAAAGGTGTCAATTTTGTCAACCTTAAGGATGCTGGCGATCCGGTAGAAATGGCTCAGGTTTACAATGATGCGGGTGCTGACGAGTTGGTATTTCTGGACATTACAGCGACTCACGAAGACCGGAATATTATGATCGATGTGGTGTACCGAACGGCCGATCGAGTATTTATCCCTTTGACGGTGGGCGGCGGTATCCAATCCTTAGACACCATTAAAAGTTTATTGAGGGCGGGCGCTGATAAGGTGAGTATTAATTCGGCGGCGGTGCGCGATCCAAGTTTAATTGACAAAGCCAGCGATCGATTTGGTAATCAGTGCATTGTAGTGGCGATCGACGCTCGCAAACGGCAAGACGCAGATAATCCTGGTTGGGACGTGTACGTGCGCGGAGGGCGAGAAAATACTGGAAAAGATGCGATCGCCTGGGCCAAAGAAGCCGAACAGCGCGGCGCCGGCGAAATTCTGGTGACAAGCATGGACTCTGATGGCACTCAAGCAGGTTACGATTTGGAATTAACTCGAAGCATTGCCGAAATGGTCGAAATTCCCGTCATTGCTTCCGGCGGCGCCGGCAACTGTCACCACATCTACGAAGCCGTCACTGAGGGCAAAGCAGAAGCTGCACTGCTGGCTTCCCTGCTGCATTACGGGCAACTCAGTGTAGGAGAAATTAAAACTTATCTAGCAAAATGTCAAGTTCCCGTGCGACAGCAGCAGCCATTAGTGATTAGTCATTAGTCAGTGTATAGTCGGGCGCGTATCATATCTGGCAACATTTTCAACAAACGGCTCTGCAGGTTCACTCAAGCGCCCTCTCACAGTGCAAACAGGCTAAATAAACCCGCCTCCACCCCACGATAAAACCAGTTACTGACATTGATACCGCTATGTGAGGCGCATCCGAAGGCACTTATAGAGAATTTTTTTGATTCTACCCAAGTGCCTTCTACATAAATGTCTTGGGGCGATCGACGCCAGTCATCTAGAAATATTCCCTGAGAAGGATTTCAAATACCAGCTTTTTCAGCTAAATATTATATGTTAGCTCAATTTGAAAAAGAGCAACGGTTGCTTTTATCAAACTTGAGTAAAAGATTGTGCAGAATGTGAGTGAGCTTCAGCCTGTCAACAATCTCAGCAATTAAAATTTGTAAAAACGGAGAAATGGTGTATGTCTTTTATCAGCTTTAACCTCCCTGCCAAGCGTTTAGTTCGCACTTTAATAGCTGTTTGTTTTTGTGCCTTGATGTTTGTTTCTAATGCTTTCCCCGCTTTTGCAGTTACTAGCAGCCCCACCAAAGGTGAAGACCAACTTTTGGGTATTGAAAAAGAATCTCAAGAAGTTGTCCTGAAAAAACCGATGTCCTTGGAAGAAACTCAAGAAAAGGCGAGCAAAGGACCCAACGAAGTTCAGGGAGACGCTGACATTGAAAAAATGAAGAATCCTTCCAACACAAACACTACATCCTTTGAGCAACAAGTCAAAAAAGCTGTCAGCAAAATCAAAGACTAACTCAGCGCGCAGTAGTCAGCGGACAGTTGTTAGTATAAAAGCTTAGGGACACGGCACGACGCCGTGTCCCTTTAAATGTCGTATCCCATCTAAATTTAGCTGTAGTTTTCAGAATGGGTATCAGATTGAATAAAAAAGTGGAAAGGACTTGGCATCTTTCGGCTTGACGAACACTCTTTGCTGGGGCTGCAAGAGTAAGCTATCGAATCTTTCTCTCGTCAAATGAGCGTTTACTACTTGACCGTCATCTAAGGTTAATTCTACCTGAATTTCCCATCCCAAATGAATCAAGCGACTGATTCTTGCAGGCACTGTTGCACTATTTTCTGTAGTTTCAATTACTACGTCGTGAGGGCGCAAGAAAATCTCCGGGTTGGCTGAGTCAAAGCCGTTGTCTTGAAACATTCTTGAACTGCTGGGCAATACATTGACTGGGCCGATAAAACTCATGACGAAAGCACTCGCTGGATGGTCGTAAATTTCTGCGGGTGTTCCTACTTGTTCGATTTTACCTTTATTCATTACTGTAATGTGATCGGCAACTTCCATCGCTTCTTCTTGATCGTGCGTCACAAAGACTGTGGTAACGTGAACTTCGTCGTGCAGTCGCCGCAACCAAGCGCGCAAGTCTTTGCGAACTTTGGCATCGAGAGCTCCAAAAGGTTCGTCTAGCAGTAACACTTTCGGTTCCACAGCCAGGGCTCTGGCGAGGGCCACCCGCTGCCGCTGGCCTCCTGAAAGTTGCGACGGGTATCTATCGCCCAATCCTGCCAATTGCACTAAATTCAACAATTCTTCTACCCGCGATTTGACTTTCGCGGGCGGTGTTTTCTGAATTTCCATCCCGAAAGCGATGTTTTTTCGCACTGTCATGTGCTTGAATAGCGCGTAGTGCTGAAACACGAACCCAATTTTGCGCTCTTGGACGCTAGTATTGGTGGCATCTTCGCCTGTCAGCCAGATTTTGCCGGAGTCGGGCATTTCTAAACCGGCAATCAGCCGCAGCAGTGTAGACTTGCCGGAACCAGACGGGCCCAGCAATGCGACTAGGGAACCCGATTCAATTTCTAAGCTGACTCGATCGAGTGCTTGGAAACTGCCAAACTGTTTTGATACGTTTTCTACAACTATGCCCATAGGTAGGAAGAAGGAAGGGGGAAGACGGAAGAGGGAACAAGCAAGAGGGAAGAAGCAAGAGACAAGAGGCAAGAGGGAAAAATGTTAATCTCCGGTTTGGGGATGGGTTAAAGTAAGTTTTTTATAGCACGATCGCACATCAGTTTGTTAATTTTAGGGTTTTGGCGATCGGTCAGTCGATTTTAGATTTTAGATTTTAGATTTTAGATTTACTTACAGCTTTGAATCTGGAACATAGAACTTTGGTCTAAAATTTTGGGTTCTCCAGGAAAGGAGTTGGGGCTTTGTATCCGTTTTTGGGCGGGGTCACACACCGGAAAATTAACAAAAATGCACCTCCAAAACAAAACAACACAATTCTTTGCCACCAAAGTTGGCGTTTGGTACTACAATGCAGCAAAAGTTCAAGCGTTTTTGACTTCAACGGCTGAGGGGATAAAGGAAAATGGGAGATGTTGGACGTGTGCCTGTAGGAATTATCGGCGCTTCAGGGTACGGCGGCGTGCAACTTGTGCGACTGCTGGCGGACCACCCGGCGGCTGAAGTAGTTTATTTGGGCGGGGATAGCAGTGCGGGAAAACCTTTTTCCAGCCTTTATCCGCATTTGACTAACTGCATTGACTTGACAGTGGAGGCGATCGACCTAGACAAAATAGCGGCAAAATGTGAAGTTGTGTTTCTGTCGCTGCCGAACGGTTTAGCTTGCAAAATGGCACCGACGCTGATTGAAAAAGGCTGCAAAGTCTTGGATTTGTCGGCTGACTACAGATTTGAAAATCTGGAAACTTACAAAGCTTGGTACGGCGGCGAGCGATCGGACTCCTCAGTGGCTGCAAGGGCTGTTTACGGTTTGCCAGAATTGTATCGCGATCGCATTAAAAACGCTCAGTTAGTAGGCTGTGCCGGCTGCTACGTCACTGCTAGTTTATTAGCCCTGGCACCTTTGCTCAAACAAGGTCTTATCGTGCCAGAAACAGCAATTATCGACGCCAAGTCCGGTGCTTCTGGGGGGGGCCGCAAAGCTGAAGTTAATCTATTGTTGGCTGAAGCAGAGGGTTCTCTGGGCGCTTACGGCGTTGGCCGCCACCGCCACACGCCAGAAATCGAGCAGATTTGCAGCGATTTAGCGGGACACGATATTAAAGTTCAGTTTACTCCCCACCTCATTCCGATGGTGCGCGGAATTCTGGCGACTGTTTACGCAACTTTGCGCGATCCGGGTTTGGTGCGAGAAGATTTAATCACGATTTTCAGCGCTTTTTACCGCAATTGTCCTTGGGTAAAAGTGTTGCCGGCTGGAGTTTACCCGCAAACAAAATGGGCTTGCGGCACGAATCTTTGTTATATCGGCATCGAAGTCGATCCGCGTACTGACAGAGTGATTGTGCTGTCGGCGATCGACAATTTAATTAAGGGACAAGCCGGTCAAGGCATCCAGTGCATGAACTTGATGATGGGCTGGGAAGAAACTTTGGGTTTGCCACAATTGGCTTTCTATCCTTAATTATTGGGCATTGGTAATGGGGCATGGGGCATGGGGCATGGGCAATTGGTAATTGGTGGGGGCGGGTTTACGAGATTGTTGGTTTTAGGCAATTATTTCTGGTAAAACCCGCCCCTTGTATCTACAGGATGTAAATTGCCGATGCCCGATGCCCAATTCCCGATGCCCGATGCCCGATTACCAAGTGTTATTTAGGCCCGTAACCGATCGACCCAGCATAAATTGCCCGATCGCCCAATTCATCCTCAATCCGTAACAAACGGTTGTATTTAGCAACTCGTTCGCTGCGACACAAAGAACCAGTCTTGATTTGACCGGCGCGAGTCGCTACGGCTAAATCGGCAATGGTGGTATCTTCAGTTTCACCGGAACGGTGGCTGATGATCGATCGATAGCTGTTCCGTTTGCCCAGGTCGATCGTATCCAAAGTCTCTGTCAAAGAACCAATTTGATTCAGCTTAATCAAAATCGAATTGCTAGCTTTCAAATCAATTCCTTTTTGCAGCCGCGTGCGATTAGTAACAAACAAATCGTCACCAACCAACTGAACTTTGCTGCCCATTTTCTGCGTCAGCGCTACCCAACTGTCCCAATCGTCTTCATGCAAACCATCTTCAATGGAAACAATCGGATATTGACTGGCCAAACCATCCAAATAATCAATTAATTCGGCAGGCGAATGAGCCACACCGTCGTAAGTGTACTGCCCATCTTTGTAAAATTCGCTAGCAGCAACATCCAAAGCTAAAGCAACTTGTTCACCCGGTTTATAGCCGGCTTTTTCAATAGCTGCAATCAACAAGTCCAAAGCTGCTTGATTGGATTTAAGATTAGGCGCAAAACCGCCTTCATCACCCACACCAGTCAGCAAACCCTCAGCTTTTAAGACTTTACTCAGGGATTCAAATACCTCTGCACCCCAGCGTAAAGCTTCTTTAAAAGAAGGCGCACCCACAGGGACAATCATAAATTCTTGAATGTCCACATTATTGTTAGCGTGAGATCCCCCGTTGATCACGTTCATCAAAGGCACGGGCAAAACGTTCGCTAAGGGCCCGCCCAAGTAGCGGTAAAGGGGGAGTCCTAAAGTCTCGGCGGCTGCCTTTGCTGTGGCTAAGGAGACTCCTAAAATGGCATTGGCGCCAAGGTGGGATTTGTTGGGGGAACCGTCCAAGTCAATCATGGTTTTGTCTACCAGCGCTTGGTCGATCGCATCGAGATTAGCCAAAGCGGGGGCAATTTTGTGCTCGACGTTATCGACGGCTTTGAGGACTCCTTTGCCACCGTAACGTTTGTTGTCGCCATCGCGGAGTTCGTGGGCTTCAAAAGAGCCTGTAGAGGCGCCGCTGGGGACTTGTGCGATCCCCACAACACCGTTGGCTAGGTAAACTTCAGCTTCAATGGTGGGGCGCCCGCGAGAGTCGAGGATTTCTCTGGCTTGAATAGAATCGATCGCAGTGTCTAGCATATTAATTATTTCGGACTTAACTCAAGGTTTCATGACAATTAGCAGTCTCTGGGTTTTCCCACGCTGACTGCTGACGGGTAATAGAGTACGCGATCCCCAGAATTATTGGTACACAGTTTAAAATATTTGCGGATTTGGACGAGCAGTTTGGTGTCAATAACCTCGGCTTGTTGAATAAAGACCTCCGGCAAGTTTGACAGTAATTTGATGGTTTTAACCTCATACCATTTTTTTAAAGATGTGATAGACTTGTGTAAAAAGTAAAGGCGAGAATTACAATGTCTGGTCGTCCTCATATAAAGATTACCGAATCTGTAGAAAATTTACGAGAAATCCTCAAACAGCAAAAAAGAATCCTAGCTTATAACAAAGTTCAAATGCTTTATTTGTTTCAGTCCAAACAAGTAGAAACTGTGCGGGAAGTCTCGGCAGTTTTAGGTAAAAGTGAGGCAACGATTCATCGCTGGCTCTCCCAATATAGAAAGGGCGGTCGGGAAAACTTGTTAAAAAATCGGCAGGTTTTCGGTCGCCCAAAAAAGTTCTCAGTTGAAATAGCAGCGACCTTGCAACAAGAGTT
>NZ_JAUBUI010000211.1:0-1589 GCF_036705385.1 Microcoleus sp. B3-A4
CCGTTTTTATTTAACCCTCCTGTATCTGTCATGGCGATCATAATTAATATGATAATTGCCGGAAACAGGTGAGAGAATGAATAGCGAAAAGGGTCGGCATTTTCGGTAAGTACGCCTACCACAACAGTTGCCACTAGCGCTCCCCCTGTCATAGATAAAGGTGCTTGGCGGTTCGAGAACGAGGATTCTGCGGGTAAATTAGCAAATTTCAGAGGTCGGATACTTAAGCTCAAGCAGCCGAGCAATATCAGTATAAAAACGTAAATACCTCTGAATGCGGCGAGGGCTATTTTAACAGTCCCCAAGAGTGTCGAACCTGATTTAAAAGTAATTCCGTAGGCGGATGCGTGATAGCCTTTTCCCAAAATAGGATACAATAAAGTACCTGAAGATTGATACAAAGAAATCATCCAAGGTATGATAAAGATTCCTACTAATACTGTTGCCAGCCCGAATTCCCATACAACTTTTATTTTAGTATTTGAACTCATGAAATAGCAAAGATAGCTAACGGCAAATACACTAGCAGAGGCGGGAATTAGAGAAGATTTTAACGTACAAATTGCGGCGGTGATTAAAGCGATAATACAAGCATTGGAAACCCAAGAGTGGCGGTCTATTGCTTTGCTGTCCAGGGTTCTAAATAAACTTAAAAATAAAGCGACAGGCAGCATAACACTTGTAGTGTTGGCCTTAGGGGCAGCAATCAAGAGGACAACTAAAATTGTAAATATTACTCGTCTAGTCGAGGCTGGATTTTCTTTAAAAAATCCGATAATTAGTCCGATCGTAATTATCAGCGCCAAACCCGGGTCTATGATGTTTAAATTAGTGTCAGAAAGTACGCTGACAATGAAAGTATGCAGAAATGACTGTCCCCCCAAAGATACTATTCTTCTTTCGCTAAAAGGCTCTAGGCCCATAGAACCGAGTTGCAGCATTTTGTGGGGAAATACTAAGTAAGCGTGGTAGTCATCGCTGGTATTAAACCCGTCAGCATACACCATGTTGGCAAAGTTGAGTCTGCCTGTATACACCCATCCCGCGTATTGGATTAAAATCAGTAGGCTGACAGTCGCAATGCCTGCTAAGATTATTTTATCTTGGCGACTTTCTTGAAATAGCTGTGAGAGATTGCTGGCGATTGATTGTCTGTGATTTACCAAATCTACTAGACAATAAATGAGTCCCAAACCTAAAAAAATTAAAATTGTGGGTGGCGAGATATTCCAAGTTGCGTTTAATACACCGCCTATTATAAGGCTAAAGGCTAGACCCCAAGCGGCTCTTTGTCCCCAGTCCGTTCGCTGGTTGGGAAAAAGAATGTGGTTGAGGAATTTCCCCCAACCCATTAAGGATAAAAGCAGGCAAATACCGTAGAAGAAGGATATTAGGTATGGAACCATTGCTGTCAAAGCCTATTATATTAAATTGTTAACTTGTGGAGCGAGGACCTGTTAAGTTTTGGCGGTGTGTTATGAATCGTATTTGATCTTAGAATACTGTATAAATTTTGTCAATATATTGTTTTTTGTATTCCTTGGTGGAGGATGATTTAAAGGTAATTACTATTAATCGGATTGGATACG
>NZ_JAUBUI010000077.1:0-24137 GCF_036705385.1 Microcoleus sp. B3-A4
TTTGTAAGGCAATGATCTATATATATATTGCCTTACAGATTTTTTTGAGTTCACTTTTTCAGTGCCATTGAACTATAGAGAAGACTACTCCTACCGAAACGGCCCCCAAAAACTTTACCCCGAACAAACAACCGATGTCGGGAGTTTTCCTCCCAATGCTTTTGGACTGTACGATATGCACGGCAATGTTTGGGAGTGGTGCAGCGATAGGTGGCACAATAGCTATAACGGCGCACCAACTGACGGAAGTTCATGGGAAACTAGCTCAGATAATAGCCGAGTGCAGCGTGGCGGTTCCTGGTTCAGCAGTGCGGTCTTTTGCCGGAGTGCCTATCGTAGCATGAACTCGGTGGGCTACAGCTTGAGGGATAGTGGTTTTCGCGTAGCAGTAGCGTCGGTTTCTTCGCCCTCCTAGTTTTCCCGCGAGGATTCTTCTCTACTCTTTTACCCTTGAGGAAATCGGCGATTGAAATCGCTTCTTGTCAAACGAAGTCCGCCTGCGCGGACTAAGAGAAAATAGCCGTGTCCTGCGTTATTTGAAAATATCTTTCCGCTTCTGCAACAGCAAAGCTGCGGTTAAATAAACTGCGGCGTGCAAACCTAAAATTCCCCAATTCAAAGCCAAGTTTTGTCATGTTCGTTCGTAGACTGCACTCTTATCGAATAAGTGCGGTAAGATTGTGCGATCGGGCAATCTTACCGCACTTTTCTCAACCGTTTATGTAATAATCCCGCGTTCCCTTCGCATTCATCGCTTCTCCGAGTCGATTTAACCCGTACACGTAAGCAGCAGTTCTCATAGAAACTGACAATTCCTGAGATTTTTTCCAAATTGCCTCAGTTTCTTCGACCATTTTATGCTTCAACCGCTGGTTGACTTCCTCCAGCGTCCAATAAAGCCCGCTGCGATTTTGCACCCACTCAAAATAACTAACCGTTACGCCTCCGGCATTGACTAAAATATCAGGGATTACCTGAATTCCTCTCGCTTCTAAAATCAAATCAGCAGCAGAATCAATCGGCCCGTTAGCTACTTCAAAAATAAACTTAGCCTTAACATCATTAACATTCGCTTCAGTTATTTGATTCTCCAAAGCTGCTGGAACCAGCACGTCTACATCTAATGCTAAAAGTTGCTCATTTGTCAAGACTTCGTGTTCGATAATATTGCAAACAGAACCTTCGCAGTAAATAGCTTTAATACCTTTGTTAGAGTCTTTAAAGCCTCGAATACTGGGGATGTCCAGCCCTTGTTTAGCATAAATTCCCCCTTGGGAATCGCTGACAGCAACAACTTTGTAACCTGCTTTCCAGAGCAGTTCTGCTATTTCGGCACCGGCATTACCAAAACCTTGTACTGCTACAGTTGTATCTTGAGGATTTAGCTCAAATTTGGGTAGAAGAGTTTGTACTACAAAAAAAGCACCCATTGCTGTTGCCGTATCTCTGCCCAAACTGCCACCAATTGTCACTGGTTTACCAGTCACCACCGCTGGAGAAAGCTGCCGCTTAATAATATTGTATTGATCCATCATCCAACCCATAATCATGGGATTGGTGTAGACATCCGGCGCGGGAATATCGACATCCGGGCCGATGAAATCTGCGATCGCATCGACATAGCCCCGGCTCAACCGTTCCAATTCCAGTTTGGACAATTCCTTGGGATTGAGAGTAATTCCGCCCTTGGCTCCTCCAAAGGGCAAGTTCAAAACTGCACATTTAAAAGTCATCCAAAATGCTAAGGATTGCACTTCATCAAGGGATACTTCGGGATGATAGCGCACTCCTCCTTTAGACGGGCCTCTGGTATTGTCGTAGCGCACCCGATAACCTTGGAAAATTCGCAGGGAACCGTCGTCCATCCGCACGGGAATCGATACAATTAAACTGGATTTGGGATATTTCAGCCGTTCGATCGTATCCTCGGAAAGGGACACATATTTTAAGGCTCGTTCTAATCGGCGACTGGCATCGGCAAATAATGAATCAGACATAAGAAGTTAGTTGACTGTTGACTGTTGACTGTTGACTGTTGTCAGAAAAAAGCTTCGGGTGCTTAAGCTAATTTAATCACAATCCTGGTTGAATGCTGCCTCCTTTCTCCTGACAACAGTCAACTGCCTTGTGTCGATCGACAATCTCGCCGTGCCAAGCAGCGATTAAGCAGATACACTTACAATAGAAGGTGATATTTAACCTCAAGCCGCAATTTGAGTTCGATCGCTCAAATCACAGCCAGCCATCAGGGGAATTAAATTCTGAAATAGATCGAGGCTTTAGCTGACGTTAGAAACTGAATTATTATTATGGTTGGACTCCTAGCCGCACTCTCAGCGTCTGCGGCAGGGGGTATGAGAATTGCCCTGCCCCTGCTGTTAATTGGTTTGTTGCGGATTGACAAACTTTGGTCGGAAATACCTTTATTGTCGGGGGTTCCCCCCCAAGTGGCTATCACCATCTTGGTGAGTTGGTCGCTGTTAGAGTTATTTGCTTCTAAAACCTTTGTAGGACAGCGGGTACTGCAAATTGTGCAAATTATTTTCAGTCCCATTGTAGGAGCAATTATGGGAATTACGATCGCTCAGGTAAGTTCGATCGACGAAATTATTGCTCACCCTTGGATGCTGTGGATAATTGGTATTGTCGGAGGTTTGTTGGCTTTAGTGCTGCAACTGGTACAAGCAGGATGGTTTTATCGGCTGCGGGGTTTGCCGATTTGGGTGATTTTCCTCCAAGATGTTCTGTGCATTTCCTTGGTTTTGTTTGCCTTTGACGCCCCGCGGCAGGGAGGGTTAGTGGCTATGATCCTGTTGTGGCTGGCAATTCGCAGTTCTAAAGAGTGGTACCGCTGGTACAAAAGTCAGGGAATAGCGGGCGATAGGGGAAATCCCCGCCGCCGCAAGCGCGATCCTGATTAGTTAGTGATTAATTATTGGTGATTAGTCATATCGTTTACGGTTGTTTGGGAATGATTTAACCGCAGAGGGCGCAGAGGGCGCTGAGGAAGAGAAGAGAGAGATGAATAATTCCGATACCAACGGATTTTATATCATTAGTCATTTGTAACAACAGTGAACAGTCAACAGTCAACTGTCAACTGTCAACTGCCAACTGTCAATTTAAAGCAATCCGATCGAGTGTAGCGGGCCCTGACCCGTAATTAACTCCAACAATAGTGCTACAAAACCAATCATCGCTACACGACCGTTCCAGACTTCTGCCCCCGTGGTCAAACCCCACTCCCACTGCTCTTGAGGGTACATTTTCACTGTCTTGGAAGGGCGTATAACATCCGAGAATTTAACGCTGGGAGATTCGATCGACTCGATGACTAAATCGGCCAAGGCTTCAATAAACACCGGATGAGTATTCAGGGCGGGCACTCTGTAGAAATTTTCAATCCCCGATTCTTCTGCTAATTCTCGATACTCCATGTCAATTTCTTGTAGAGTCTCGATGTGTTCAGAAACAAAACTAATCGGAACTACCAACAAATCTTGCACTCCATTTTCTGCCAATTCGGTAATCGCGTCTTCGGTGTAAGGCTTGAGCCATTCCACCGGACCAACCCGACTTTGATAAGCTAGAGTGTGTTCGTTCGATCGATCCAAATGTTCCATAATCAGACGAGTGCAATCTTCAATCTCGCGCTGATAGGGGTCTCCAGCCTCTTCTACGTAGCTGAGGGGGACGCCGTGGGCGCTGAAAAAGATGTGAACTCGATCGGGCTCAGGATTGTGGTCTAGTTCTTGGGCTATCAGTTCCGACATTGCCTGAATGTAGCCTGGCCGCTTATACCAAGAAGGAATCGCGGTATATTCGATATCCTTGAGGGCAGGATCTTTGCCCCACATTTCTTCTAGCTGCCGGAAGCTAGAACCGCTGGTGCTGATGGAAAATTGAGGATACAGCGGCAATATTGTCAAATGTTCGATGCGATCGCGCTTAATTTTGGCGATCGCCTCTTCGGTAAAAGGATGCCAGTAGCGCATCCCCACGTATACTCGAGCATCTTGTCCCTTGGACTGCAATCGTTCTTGCAGGGCTAGGGCTTGTTCCTCGGTAATTCGCCGCAAAGGAGAGCCGCCCCCGATTTGGCGGTAGTTTTCCTGGGATTTTTGAAAGCGCAGGGTCGAAATCAACCAGGCGAGCGGTTTTTGCATCCACGGAAACGGAATGCGAATGATTTCCGGGTCAGCAAACAAGTTGAACAGGAAAGGACGGACATCCTCGATTTGATCTGGCCCGCCCAAGTTTAATAGCAATACTCCCACACGACCCATAGCGGTTACAGCTCTCCCATCGTCTCAGTTCTGTTACTTATCTTTATCATATGACTTAATAATATCTTATGTCGATAACAAGGTATACATAATTTTGACTATAGCAACAATTTTTAGAGATTTAAGTTATCGGTATCAGTGTCTCTAGGATTGCGATCGCGCGTCTTGCTGCGAGTGAGCGTAGGCGGCGAAGCTCGTTTGGATCAGCGAGCTTTAGATTTTAGAGGCGACCCCACGGATGAATCCGTTTGCAGGTCCTCGGATGCGGATTTAGTCAATTGCGATCGACCAAATTTTGTAGGGGCGAGTTTCACCAACACTAACTGCCTAAAACCAACAATCTTATAAACTCGCCCCCACCCAACGGAGCGTCTACATGAACTCTGACTGCGATCGAATCGGAAAAATGTACATTTCGATTTACGGTTGGGTTGGGGCGGGTTTTATATATCTTCAATCATTGGCAATTATGGTTGGTGAAACCCGCCCCAACAGCCACCTAATGACTCCTAACTAAACAAACTTTTTCGCTTCTGCCAAAGCCGCCTCAAACTTGAGCAATACATCTTTTTCTGTGTGAATAGCTTTCTCTTGTTCCAGCAGCGGGCGGCCAAAGCGAAAAATGCCGTCCTGTTCTACGTGGTCTACATAAGGCAGCGTTTCTGGATGCGGCAAAAATTTTCTGCCGATTGTGTACGGCGTGTGGAAAGAAAAACTAAAATCGGGAAACTTGTCGCTCTTGATTTCCAGGTAGTAAAGCGAGTAATAATCTTTGGTTTCTGAGTACACGCATTCGCGGCACTTATTTACAAGTTTGCGGTTCTGATAGAAAAAATCCCACTTATCCCAATAGTAGCCATCTTTCATCATTTCCTGGTGGTCGTCGCACAGTTCGAGATATAATTTGTCAGAATCCGCCGGACGGTAGAAGTAAAGCATGGCGTAGGGCATTTCAATCAGTAACTTGACTGCTTGATTTTTTCGCTCGTACCATTCGTGCTGGTGAGTTTCGTAGATTTCCTTATATTTATTAATTGCTTTAAAGCTGTTGAGCTGATTTTCTTTTGCCCACCGCGACGCCCAAACTGTCCAGTAAGCTAGCTGGAAGGTTGCTGAAATTTCCGCCGAACCTTGTTCTTTCCAGTCGGCAATGATTTTTTCCCACTCGGAACTAAAAGCTACTCGCGATTGTTCGTTTTCTTCAGGTTTTTCTGTATTGATTGCGGGGGGTATTTGGGGATTATCTTTAATCAGCCCTTTGGGTTCTTTGCGCCAATTATTAATATCGGTTGGCGTTAGACTTAAGATGAATCTTCTGTCGTGAACGGGATATTCTAAATGGATTCCTGATTTGCGGAAAGAGCGGTATTCTAGAACAGGGAGTTTGTCTTGTTCAATCCACTGCTGGCGTTCTGCGGGCGAACACTTGAGCATTGCTTCTAATTCAGTAGGATCTACGGCTAATTCACTTTTGAATGTCTCCCAAAATCTTTCTTGTTCGGCTGGATTTACTTCCAGCAGGGATACAATTCGGTTGACGAGGTGATCGGTTTTGTCTTGGCAATTGTCGGGAAGTCCTAAGAAGTCGAGGAGTTTGGTCTTGAGTATGCGTCTGGCTGAGATTAGCTCGGCTAACATGAGAAGCTCCAGTAGAGTCATGACTTGCGCCCTTGAATTGGCAAGATTTGCACAAGTCTTATATATCTTAATAGATTCTCTTGGGTTGTCGGCAATTGAACTGTCTGCGCCAGCGAAGCTATCCCCAACGCGCGTGCGTTCGGTGAAGGGTAGGGAATCGCCCAACCTCCGTTTCTGTCTAAGCGAAAATACTCAAAACAAGGGCAAAAGACCGATCGACCTTTTGCCCTTTTTGGCTAAAATCGATAATTGCGATCGCCCACCCACAAACTCACAGGCACAGCATGGCCTGTTTTGTCAACCTTTACTTCTACCAAAAATGATTGTCGCTGGTTCCTTTGAGCTTCGCTAATCTCCTGATTGACTTTTTCCCTTTCATCCTCTGGCATATAATAAGTTTCTAAGCCGTATTCCATCTGCCAATTGTTATATTTGCCCTTAATTGCGATTTGATTTGCGGGCAAATTGGTGGGATTTTCTAGACTGACGCGGAGGGGTTTCCAAGCTTGGGGGCGGCCGGGATTAGTCGCGGTTTTTGGCGCTTCTAATATTACATAAAAACTGGTTGGTGGCTTGACATTCTGTGTATTTTGTGGACAAGCAACCCCGGGCGGACAAGGTATTTTTTCGGCAGGTAAATCTTTCCAGCCGGGGAGTTTTTGCAGATTTGTGCGATCGGAAATATCATAGCTCAAAACTTGGTAATATCCGCGCAAAAAGTCGTAAGGGTCTACTGGTGCTGTTTGCAGGACAACTGTTTTGCCAGTAATAAAAGTGTAAATTGCAGGAGCTGGTACGGCGGCAATTAGTCCGATTTGCAGCAGCAAAGGAACCCACAACCGCCACGCGGGAAGGCGTTTCGCAGCGGGGGGAAGGGTGAATGATGGGGGAGTAGGGCTGGTATCTGCTATTTCGGAACTTTGATCTGTTGAAGCTGGATTTTCGGTGTTCATATTAGGAAGTGAGAATTGGTTCGCAGAATAATATCGTTGAGCTTTGAATCGGCATAATCATCTTCCGAGTGCAGTGCCAGGGGGACGATCGCACTATAGTAAAATGCTCCTATTCATCGGAGATTTTCGCGAAGTGGCGCTCGAACCACAAACCCGCAGCAATTACGCCAATTCCGCACAAAACAAATACAAAAGATTTGAGCAACAATCCTGTATTATATTCAAACACTCGGCTGATAATTTGCAGGGTGATTAATACCATGCCTCCCCAAAAAGTCCGGCGGTTTTCTAAAGCTAAACCTTCTCGGATTAAGCCGACAGCAAGCAAAAATAAGAAAACATTGAACAGAAAAGTCGCTAATTGAGGAATGGGAGTAAAATTGAGGTGAAAAAGCGGTATTAAGGCGCTGGCGAGGATTAAAATGCCGATCGCACCTGTGGTCAAATCCCCTCCTTTTTGTTTCGGCCGCCGCAGTTCCAAACGTCCCAAGCGCAGCCATTCAAACAGCGTGAAACCGCCCAAAACAGCCACATTTGCCAGCAAAACCCAATCCGGCTTAGTTGGCGCAGGATTCGGCGAATCCTGCCACAATCCGTAGAAAGAAAGAACATAAAACAAACCGGCGAGAAACAGCAGTGCTAAACTGCGGGCGGTAGGTTGAAACAGCCTGCTGTGTACCTTCGGCCAGATTGCATCGTCGTATCCCCACAGCAAAGCGGGCGGTAAAGCACAAAAAATTGCAGCAGCCCAGGTTGGATTTAACCCTTGGATGATAGAAACTTGTAGGGAAAAAATTATCGCGATCGCACCTATGGCAAAAATAGCACGCGATCGACACCAATAAGCGAGCGGCACAAACATTATACTGGCTGCGATCGGCATTTGCCGCACCAAAACTTCCAGCCAAGAAAACTCGACTTTAGAAGACCAATCTAACACGGCAAGCCAATAGCCCAAACCGATTAAAAGTGCGGACAAAACGCCCAAGGAAGTCAACCGCAAACTGTAAGCCATTCCGAGCACGCCGATTCCCCAAGCAAGGAAAAGTCCGTAGGAAGAACCGCCAATATGGAACATTTGCGCCATCAATGCCATATTTGCTCCTAAAATCAGAGCTCCTAACAGCAACAATCCTTCACCTAGGAGTTTGTTTCGCCCTTTTGTTGCGGGCATATTGGGATGGGAGTTTTTGCTTCGGGATGGGGGAATTCGCCACAGATAGAAACCTGCTGCATTGACTGCTACGAAAAGACTTAGCAGCAGTGCAACTCTCACTTCGCGCGACCAAACTTGCCAGTTTGCCGCTACAAAGGTGATGACTCCTATACCGAGGAGAATGCCGCCGAGACTGATGAGAATGCTGAGGAACCGGTTGCGGGAAGCGGTTTCGAGTGTGTTGAATTGGTAACGTTCGGAAAGTTGTTGGTAGAATGAAGTGTCGATGAGTCCTTCTGCTTGCCAGAGTTTGGCTTGATCTCGCAACTCGCGCCGAAATTTATCTGAAATCATTTTTAATATTCCAGAGGATTTGAACTGTGATAGTTTTTAATATGTCACTTGTGGGTCGATTGTCGATAGAGGCTGGGACACCTGCTGAACTTGCACAGCAGATTTGATTGATATCCTTCGGCTGTTGAAACCGTTTCTACATAAACAAGCTCCCAGCAGAAAGAAACGAATAAATCAAGGAATGTAATATTATGGTACAAGCTCAATCTAAAAAATTAACTTTTGACGAGTACCTTAATTACTCAAATGATACGGGTCAACGCTATGAGTTAATTGATGGGGAGTTAATAGCTTTGCCACCAGAATCTGAACCTAATAATTTCATTGCTAACTATCTATTTTTCTATCTTGCTAGCAGCGGGCTAGTGCCACTCAGGCTGATTAAAACGCATAATTGCGAGGTTCAAGTTGCCGTTTTGCGATCGGGAGATGCGGCCAACCGCTACCCCGATTTGATAATTCTGGAACCTGAACATATTCCGCTGACAGCAACCAGGCTAACTATCACTTTCGATATGCTGCCTCCTCGGTTTGTTGTGGAGGTAGTCAGTCCGGGTAGACTGGGCAGGGATCGGGATTACGAGCGCAAACGAGCTCAGTACGCAGCGCGGGGCATCGCAGAGTATTGGGTTATCGATCCAATAGAAGAAGTGGTGACGGTTTTGCGGCTTGATGAGGGCCAATATGTTGAGGTTGGGGTGTTTCGGGATGGAGAGGCGATCGTATCTCCGATGTTTCCACAGCTAAGTTTGACGGTTCAACAGATTTTGAGTGGAGAGGTTTAAGGGTGGGTCAATAGCTAATTGGTTAGCATTCATCTAACCACCTACCGATTAGTGAAAATCTCCACCCTCAACCTGATTAAGGCTATGTTTCCATCCCTAATAGGGGTTTAGTTTGATTGCAACCTGTAAGTTTCGCTAACAGTCACACCATTTTTAGATAGTGACGTGAGAATATCACCAACCTTACTTTGCTAAATAAATATAGGCGGGGAAACTCAACTTTCCGCGCCTAAAGCTTGTAACCCTAACCAATACGTCAGCTATCTATTCCAGAAACCCTAGATGTGCTAAATTTAATATCAGCTTCAGAACACAATATTTTTATTTTCTCCTCTACTTTTTTTATTATTTTTCCACCAACAACACAACCCCAAAAACCACCTTCTTCATTACGGTGTGAAATTCTCCAATGTTCATCATTTTCAGTTTCAATAATTAGAAACATATTATTAAGAGCAATTATATGTTTACAGTCAGTCAAATACTTAACTACGGATGTATCTAAAAAAACATAAAAGTCTGAATATTCTGGAGTTTCTATAAATGAATTTCCACCCTCACAAGGTACTAAATTCAGTTCTCTTAAATCAAATTTGAGTGTAGCCACTAATTTTATTCATTACATTTACAAATGGTTATTAAAAATATACCCTTTACATAAAGACCTCGACATTATACTTATGGGTGATTTACATAAAGACCTATAAATTATACTTAGGGCTGATTATTGCACCCGTGACGCTTTCTTGCTAGACCTTGCCACCGCTACGACGGCTAGACCGTGCAAGCCGCTAGACCGTCTGACCGTGCAAGCAAGACGATCGCTCCGACCATCCGCTAAACGTATGAGCGAGCCGTGCCAGACGTGTCAGATGTGTAAAACGTGCTTAGAATACAACCCGTACCTATGGTAAGACTATACAGGCGTCCGAGCATCGTGCGCCTATAGAACCATAAATATGATAGGACTATGAAACCATCCGACCTTAACGTATAGTTATTTTTACCATCTGGCATTAATAAAAAATATTTTAAAAAACTCACTTTCTATATATATGTTTTTTCCATTTACATTAAATGATGATCTAATCTCGTTCTCTGACTTACCACCATTAACAATTATAAGAAACAAAATAGTAGTTGAATTAGTAGAATTGGGATGATTATTTTCTATTATTAATTTATGACATTTTTTAATTATCCCACGGCTCGAAGTGAATTTCAATATGATTCTATCATGATTAGAAAATTTTATAACGTTTTCTTTAGGGACGCATTCCACAGTTAAACAACTATCTTTTAGATGATAATCTAACAATTCTGATAGTATAAATAATGCTATTGTTTCTTCTTTAGGAACACGTTTTATTTGAGGAAAATTTATTACATTATAAAATTCTTTACACAGTCCCCAACTTACAATTTGTGAAAAATATACACGTATTGTTTCTAACAATTCTTCACTATTAATAAAATATATATCACTAATATTTTCAATATTTAAAGGATATTTTTCAGAATAAAATCTTGCAACATCATGCCAACTAAATAAATTTTCAGGATCTTTAATAAAATCATAGGGGATAGGTTTTGTTGATTTATATGTATCAATTAATTTTGTCATCATATCAGGATGCTCTACAAGTAATTCTTGTAAACTATTCTTATCTTTAACAATATCATTCCATGTTAAACCATCGGCAAATAAAGTTCGCATTCTATCATTCATATAATTTCTAAGTTCTAAATTATGATGTTTTATAGCATCTTTTTCACTCCACAAATAACTAATTGGAAGAAAAGTTAATATATTTTCGGGTACTAAAAGAATTCCTTTATCTAAGTAACAAGGTAAATTACAATATCTATTACCATTAATATCAGTTGAATCAGCTTTTGGTAAATTTAATTGTTCTGCAATACGACTTGAAAATTGAGCTAATTCTGGTAAAATTATAGAAATAATCATATCACTAATTCTATCAGCACCTATATTTTTTTGAAAAACTGCTGCTAATTGAAAAATAATAGGATCTACCAGCCCCACTTCTACAAAACTTGTAATATTATCTAATAAATCCCATGCTATACTCCATCCAATACCTTTACCTCCACTACCTTTGTTTGAGTATCCTAAACCAGCTAGAGGAGTTTCAGAAAATATTAATTTATCACGAACTTCAACTCTTATTTCTTTATACTCTTCTTGAAGTCTCAAATATTTAGGTGAAGGTCTATAAAAGAAATTCTCTGAACTTTCCTTAGCTTTTAATTCCTTAAGTTCTTTTTTTACTTCAATAATAACTTGTATTTCTTTTATTCTATTTTCAAAATAATTCATAACTTTTTCATCAGCATTTTTTAGCTCTATCACAGATGTTTTTGATAAGAGTCTTGGGTCTATATATAGTTTTGAATCATTATCAATAAATCCATTAAATACATTATGTTCCCTTAATATTATTGAATCTACCTGAAACACATCACTAATTCTTTGAGGCATATTTTATATTTATTAAATACTGAAAATATCAGCGTTTACAAGTTTTGAGCTTCAAACCATTATAATAACCTCTCTATAGTAAACGTCAACTATTTACGTGATCCGATCGCCCTGTTGAATCTGGCAATTTGAAGGGGTAACGACAGCCGAAAAAAATTACTCCCTCAAAAAAATACCTACCCCTAGGCGCAAATTTTATCCATCAACCCGATTTAAATTCCAGTCGTAAGGCAAAAAAACGATCGCCAATCCATCACCCACAGCCGCCTCCGGCCCCAAATAACCGCCCACATACTCAGCCACCGAACCCGCCGCTTTTACAAAATCCTCGCCGTACCACTTAAAAATCTTGCTCAAATAAAGCGTCTTTTTCTCGGCATCATATCGCACCTTATCAGGATTGTGAATAAAACGACTGGCATCCGCTTCTAGTTGAGTCCGTACCGACTCTGGGAAATAAGCCCCCCGGCGCAGCAGCGGGCACCCGACTGAAGCGCAAACTAATGCAAAATGGATGCGCGGTTCCGCAAATTCCGGCCGCAAAATTGCGTGTTCGATTTGATTGAGACTGTACTTTTTGCCGCCAATAATCGTATTTGAACGAGTGAAAAAATCCAAAAAACTCAGCCAGTTGGGAATTCCCAAAACTTTGGGACGGATGGACGCGATCGGATATACTTCCAGAACTTGAGAAATTGCGATCGCATTATACGCATTCAGCCACAACGCCAGCCGCGCATCCGCATCAGTACCATCCGCCAAATCGACATCGGCCAAACTTTCCAGCCACGCCCTCAAAACATCAGCCCCCTCAGCTTTCCAGCGCCGATAATTGACGCGGCCCAAATCGTCAACGTAGCGTTGCAGCAACTCGTCCCAAATCGTAAAGTCGATCGTACCGATCATTTATTACTACCCCTAATATAAGGCGGGCATTGCTTTAGCTTCTGCATCTATTTAATACTACCGTCAACCCAAATAATACCTCCAACGGTAGGATTTTTTAGATTAGCCCCGTTAAACGGGCTCTGGATTAAATTAGCTTGAGTAAAATTAGTACCTTGTAAATTAGCTTGCCGCTAAGAAGCCCCGCTCAAATTTGCCCCGGATAAATTAGCTTCCCTAAAATTTGCTTCTCTCAAATCTGTCCCTTGCAAATTCGCATTTGCTAAACTCGCGTACCGCAGGCGAATGCCGATCAAATCGCCGCCCGGACACTGGTTAGTTTACCGCAACTAATTGATTTGCTGCGGGTTAGGTGCAATCACTGGTGTAGCTAACCCGAAAATCATTCCCCATGAAACTGCTCCCAAAGTTACAGATTTCCTGCTCTTTACATTCTACAATTTTAAAAGATTCTTAATTTCAATTTCAACGGGGATCGGTTTCTTCCGGCACAACACCCCTCCCAGTTTGAGCTGCAATTTTTTAAATTCCCCTTACCTCCATAACACACTATGACGGATCGAACCAACTTTTTCGATAAACTGTTAGCGGCTGTTGAAAGCAATCAAAGTTTGCTTTATTTAGCCCTCGACCCCGACCCGGAAACCTTGCCCGCCCTGGTTTCGATGACTGGGGAAGAGACTCAAACTTTTGTAACTGATTTGTTGTCAAAGCTGAAAAGTGCGATCGACCAAACAGCCGATTTAATCTGTGCCTGCAAAATCACCCTCGGTTTTTACCAATCTCTCGGTATTCCCGGTTGGGCATTGCTGCAAGAAATTTTAACAATTATTCCCCCTCACCTGCCAGTAATTTTAGATGCCAAACACTGCGATTTAAATACCAGCACAGTGTTTGCCAAAATTGTATTTCAAGACTGGCGAGTTGACGCTATTACTTTAAGTCCCTATCCCGGATTCGACCAAGTAGCGCCATTTTTGTTATACGCTGGAAAAACTGTTTTTGTCCTCTGTGCCACCGCCAACCCGTCAGCGGCAGATTTGCAAGAATACCCGACGCCAAACAACCCTTTTTACTTGCAATTAGTCCGACTCTCTCAAACTTGGGGAACTCCCGAAAAAGTCGGTTTAGAAGTAGGAGTATTGCCGGATATGTTAGCCCGCATCCGCAAAGAGGCTCCTGAACGCCTAATTTTAGTCGAAGGAGAGATCGCCGCAGAAAATGACCTCACAGAAGAAAACGACCTCGCACAACTGCTGGCGGCCGGTTTAAGCAAGAATGGTGAAGATTTGCTGCTGCCAGTCCCCCCAAGTTTATTAGCGGGGAAAGAGCCGCGCCGAGAAATTGAGAAATTGCGGGATAGTATTAATAAACAGAGGCTGCGGGCGATCGAAGGTAGCCCCACTTGCGAACTGTGGCTGCCGGATGTTTGCTTTTTGCAACCGGAACCTCACCGCGATTTAATCTTGCAACTTTATGACATCGGCTGCGTAGTTTTTGGCGACCACGTACAAGCATCGGGCGCCGTATTTCCATATTACATCGACTTGCGGAAAATTATCTCAATTCCGCAGATTTTCCACCAAATTGTCAGCGCTTATGCAGACATTCTCAAGGATTTAAAATTCGATCGCATTGCGGGAATTCCCTACGGTTCTTTACCCACAGCAACGGGTTTAGCCTTGCGGATGGAACGCCCGATGATTTTCCCGCGCAAGGAGGTGAAAACTTACGGTGCAGGCAAATTGATTGAGGGGCATTTTCAGGCAGGAGAAACGATTGTCGTAGTCGATGATATTTTGATTAGTGGCAAAAGCGTGATGGAAGGCGCGGCTAAGTTAAAATCGGCTGGCTTGAATGTGGAAGATATCGTGGTATTAATCGACCACGAACAGGGAGTCAAAGATAAGATGCAGGCTAATGGTTATCGCGCACATTCTGTGCTAGCGCTTTCGGAAATTGCTGAAGTTTTGTATCGAGCAAGTCGCATTGATACCGAGCAATTCAAGCTTTTGACGGCGGAACATTAAACCCCAATTCCTGTAGGGGCGGGTTTTACCAACCATAATTGCCAAAAATTAATAATCTTATAAACCCGCCCCCACCCAACGGTAAGCCTCAATGTACATTTTTTACCTGCGCTCAAAGTCAAGGTTGATATAGGTTATTAGTTGTGTGGGGGCGGGTTTATAAGGTTGTGTGTGTGGGTCGAATATTATTCGTAAAACCCGCCCCTACCAGACCATCGATCAACCTTGCAGAACTTCAATTAAAGCATTGCCCATCGCTCGACAGCCAACGAGTTTCATGCCTTCTGACATGATATCGCCAGTGCGATAACCTCGATCCAAAACTTCGACAACAGCTTGCTCGATTTTATTAGCAGCTTCCGGTTGATTTAAGGCGTAGCGCAGCATCATTGCCGCACTCAAAACTTGGGCGATGGGATTGGCTTTATCTTGTCCGGCGATGTCTGGTGCGGAACCGTGCACGGGTTCAAAAACTCCCGGCCCAGTTGCTCCCAAACTAGCAGAAGGCAGCATCCCAATACTACCAGTTAGCATCGCCGCCGCATCGGAAAGAATGTCGCCGAATAAATTGCCGGTGACAATTGTATCGAACTGTTTGGGCCAGCGAATTAACTGCATGGCTGCGTTGTCAACGTAGAGGTGAGAAAGTTCGACATCAGGGTATTCTGAAGAAAGGGCAATAATACGATCGCGCCACAGTTGCGAAACGTCCAAAACATTCGCTTTATCAACGGAACACAGCCTTTTTCCCCGCTTCCTGGCCGTCTCAAAAGCGACTCGCCCGATTCTATCAATTTCCGACTCGGTGTAAGCCATCGTATTGACACCGCGTTTTTCGCCTGTTTCCGTCTCAAAAATACCTTTCGGTTTGCCGAAATAAATGCCGCCTGTGAGTTCGCGGATTACCATAATATCCACGCCTTCGACAACTTCCCGTTTCAAACTAGAAGCATCAACCAATTGCGGTAAAATAGTCGCAGGACGCAAATTTGCAAACAATCCCAATCCGGCGCGCAGTCCTAATAATCCAGTTTCCGGGCGCTGTTCGCGGGGCAAATTATCCCACTTGTAACCGCCAATTGCTGCCAACAATACTGCATCGCAGTTGCGGCATTTTTCCAGTGTTTCTTCTGGCAGCGGATTGCCTGTTGCATCAATAGCAGCGCCGCCCATTAAAGCTTCTTGAAATTCAAAGCCGATGTCCAATTGTTGACCGACAAGTTTCAGGACATCTACCGCCACAGCGATAATTTCAGGGCCGATGCCGTCTCCTGGTAAAAGAGTGATGCGGTAGTTTTGAGTCATATCGATTTTGGAGGTTTGATTTGAGATTTGAGATTGAGAGTTAATGGGAATTCTTTGGAAATGCAAGACATTCTCACAAGGCTATAATCATATCAGGATAAGCAACCTCAGAATTCATTATGACATTCCCGACTTACCCGCCTGCTCAAGCTGAACCGCCTTTAGACCCCCGGCAGAGTTTGCCAACAATGTATGATTTACCTAGCGAAGACCCAAAGGAGCCCGGTTTGCCCGATACATTTCATTTAGATCAGCCGCAACTCTTGGAATTCACGTTTTTGCCGCCGGGATGGGATGCGGAACAAGTCTTTACAGCCAGTGACCTAAATTTGTATTACGATGCAACACAACCGCGCTGGCATAAACGCCCGGATTGGTTTGCTGCGGTGGGTGTGCCAAGGCTTTATCAAGGGCGTGATATGCGTTTGAGTTATGTAGTTTGGCAAGAACGGGTAAATCCGTTTGTGGTGGTGGAATTGCTATCGCCGGGCACTGAAGATGAAGATTTAGGGCGGACTGTTCAGCAAGCTGGGGAACCGCCGACTAAGTGGCAAGTTTATGAACAAATTTTGCGGATTCCTTACTATTTTGTGTTCAGTCGCTACACGGATGAATTGCGAGCTTTTCATCTTGTAGGAGGCCACTATGAACCTGCTGAATTAATTGATGGGCGGTTATTTATTCCTGAGTTGCAGTTGAGTTTAGGTTGGTGGCAAGGCACTTATAAGAGTATGAATCGTTTGTGGTTGCGATGGTTTACGGCCCAGGGAGGGTTGATTTTGAGTCCGGGTGAAAGGGCGACGGCGGCGGAACGGCAACTGATAGAAGCTCAACAGCAAGTTCTAGAATCTCAACAGCAACTGACAGAATCTCAACAGCGAGAGGAAAGACTAGCGGCGCGGTTGCGGGAGTTAGGCATCGATCCTGAACAGTTGGTTTAATAGTTCTCCCACCCAGGTCTGGTGAAACCCGGTTTCAACTCCTCGAATCCGCGCAACAGGAGTGAAATAAGATAAAAACAGTTCGATCGCACGCACGTACAAAAAAATCGGCAAGGAGTCGCACCAGTGGCAGAGGGCGAAGGCATACCAACATCAGCACAGATTGATTCTCGGGACTATTCTTGGGCTTTTTGGCCAGTCGTCCCCCTCTATCCCTACAGCAAGCGGCGCACCATCCGCAAGGAAATAGTCAAGGATACAATCTGGACTTTTGACCAGCTACAAGGCATTTTCTACGTAGTCGTCCCAATTCGGATGACAGTAATTAAACTAGAACCCGAAGGCCTTCTCGTCTACGCCCCCGTTGCACCGACTCCTGAGTGCATCCGCTTGGTAAAAGAGTTAGTAGCAGAGCACGGCGAGGTGAAGTACATCCTGCTGACAACGGTTTCCGGCATCGAGCACAAGGTTTTTGTCGGCCCCTTTGCGAGGTGTTTTCCCGAAGCGCAGGTGTTTGTCGCCCCGCAGCAGTGGAGTTTCCCCGTGAATTTGCCGCTGAGTTGGCTGGGTTTGCCTGCGAAACGCACGTCTGTACTGCCCCTTGACAGCAGCAACACGCCGTTAGCCGATCAATTTGACTGGGCAATTCTCGGCCCGCTGGACCTCGGTTTGGGCAGATTTGCTGAAGTTGCGTTATTTCACAGACGATCGCGCACGCTGATGTTAACAGATTCCATAGTTTCCATTCCCGAAAATCCGCCCGCGATCGTCCAACTCGACTCGTACCCGCTGCTATTTCACGCCAAAGACAGCGCCTTGGACACGGTGGCAGACACCCACGAAAATCGGCGCAAAGGGTGGCAGAGAATCGCCTTATTTGCCATGTATTTTACGCCTAGCGTGCTGGAAGTGCCGCCGTGGTCGGAGGTATTTGCCAAGGCACGAGAAGCGCCAGAACGCTCTAGGAAAGCTTATTTCGGGTTATATCCGTTCAAGTGGAAAACACATTGGGAGCGATCGTTTGAGGCTTTGCGGGGAGGAGGGCGGTTGTTTGTGGCGCCGATTTTGCAGACTTTGATTCTCAACCGCGCGCCGAGGGAAACTCTCGATTGGGTGGATAAAGTGGCGAGTTGGGACTTTGAAAAAATTGTACCTTGTCACTTCGATGGTGCGATCGACTCCCGACCGCGTGAATTTCGGCAAGCATTCTCGTTTCTGGAAAAACACTCGCCTGTTAATTCCTTACCCGAAGACGATTTTAAATTGCTCAGGCAGATTGATGCGGGTTTGAATAAAACCGGTTTGGTTCCGCCTGCGAAAGAGAAGGTTTAATCTTACATCTTGCACCATTTTTAAGAACAGGCAAGACGCCTGTTCCACAATAAAATTGAGTTTTGTGGAACGGGCATCTTGCCCGTTGCTAAACAGGTAATTGAGAATAGTGCAACCTCTCAGTTCACTCAGATATCTGTAGGGACACGCCCATGCCGTGCCCTTACCCGTCGTACTTAAACTCATCAAACTTCACCACTTCCGACTCCCGTTTCCGCGTATCAAAATAGTAGCTGCTAACCGTACCATCCCCCGTATCAAAAATAGTAAAAGCAGTAATATCATTGCTATCAATATACGGCAGCGGCCGCCCGTCTTCTCCCAACAAAGGCGCAACAGTCGGCACCACAGGTTCCAATCCGTTCGGGTCTCCAATTGCGCTGTAATCTTCCCGATATGCCGGCGGCACAAATCGGCGCTTTTCCCCCGCAAAAGCACCGTAACTGTTGCCCACATTAGAACTCTCCAAAAAGTGCATTCCGCTGGAACTTACAAACCGATTCCACAAGTGCGAATGTCCATAAAATACCAACTGCACCCCGGCTGTTTCTAGTAGCGGCACTACATCCCGAATCAGATAATCTTGCTGTTTCGGATACTCGTAACGCACCATTTTAATCTCGCCATTCTCAGCGCGATCGACTATTTGCACTGGATCGGTATAAGCAGGTACAATATTGTCACCCAGAGAATGTGGCGGGTGGTGAAACATCACAATTTTATATTTTGCCTGCTGGAATTCCGCACTCTTTAACTCTTGTTGCAGCCAAGTATATTGAGCGCTGCCCTTGACAATAGGCTCAAAAATATGCTGTCCGTATCCCCATTTTTCGGGATTATTAAAATCTTCGTCCCGTTCCCGATACCTGCCTCTCGCACCCGGATCTAAATTCGGAGTCCGCCAGATATTCGTAACATACAAAGTCACTAACCGCACGTCGCCAAAAGTCACAGCATAGTAATTTTTGCCTCCCGGTAAATTGAAAATTTCGTCATAGGTATCGCTATTAAAACTATTGTTTTTTAGCCATATTTCCCGCACTGAAGAGTCATTATTAGGATTCAAAGAGGCAGCACGTTGAGCGTATATTTTCTCGGCAGCGGCGCGGGAAAAAGGATCGTTAAATTGGTCAGCGAGTTTGCTGTTGATTGCAAATCGACCCATGATTTCGTGATTGCCAATGGCGGGAAATAAAGGCGCGTGTTGGATGAGTTCGCCGCCGCTGTAAACTGTTTTGATGCCGTTTTTGTCCAGTTCGGAAAATGCGCGACCTTGCAGAGCGGGAAAGAAGGCGCGGCCTCGGTAGTCGTCAAACCACTCCGAAGCGCGATCGGGTATATTAATTAAATCTCCTGCCATAAAAACCGCGTCAACTCTCCCAATTGTTTCGGCTACTTTCTGGAGATTTGCTGCTGTCATAGGCATCAATTGATGGTCGGAAGTGAGGAGGATTTTGAGCGCAATTCCTGCTGCTGGTGTGGGAGAAAGAGTGAAAAGTTTGCTGCTGACAGATGCGCCGTCTTTCCTTTCGCTGGTGACTCGATAAGGAATGCGAACACCGGGCATTAAATTGGGGACTTCTGCTTCGTGGCGCCAGATTTCGCGGACAATTGGATTGCTGTCAATTATCCTTTGTTTGATTTCATCGGAAATGTGAGAGTCTTTGTCTTCGCGAGTGCGGCTTAGCTTCGTAGTATTTGCCGTCACAGTTTGATTCAAATTTTCGCCGTAAGCAACAGTGTTGCGAGTACCGGCAAACTCGGTGAACCAGACAACTCGCACCGAGTTTGCTGTTGGGCGTTGCAGAAACGGATCGGTTAAAAGCTGAGGTTTGTTAAGATAATATTGCATAATGAAACCTAGCAATATGACAATCAAAATTAAAACAGCAAAAAACCAGGGATTGCGGGGCAAATCTCTAGGATTTTCTAATTGATAGGGCAATGGTGTCAACATAAGTCATTAGCCATTAGTCATTAGTCATTAGTAGGCAGAAAAAAAGCCATCAATTTTAGATTCTAGACTCGAAATTTTAAACTACCAAAGTTATCAAAAAGTTAAGAAATTAGTAAAATATCTCACATCTAACAAACTTCAACCATTTTTTCACCTCTTCTTATCTCTCAATTCTCTTTCTCTGCGCCCTCTGCGCCCTCTGCGGTTCATTAAAAAAAATCTTTCTCAAAAATGCTTGAGACTTGCGATATAACATTCTTAACACCCTTCCTTCAATCTAAAATCTAAAATCCCATGACTCGCCACCTTCTCAAGGCTAACTGCAAAACCGTACACTTGGGCGGTTTCTCTCCAAATATCGAACCTGCTTTAAGCGTCGATTCGGGCGATCGCATCGATATCGAAACCTATTCAGGATATTATGTTGCTGACAAAGCGCCGCCGGAATTTCTGACGCCAGAATTTTTAGATATTTGTCAGAATTTGCCTCCCAACCGCAAAGTTGGCCCCGGACCCCACTTGCTGACAGGCCCGATTTATGTTAACAACGCCGAACCGGGAGACGTTTTAGAAATTCACATTCAGGATGTTTACCCGAGTTTACCAGTAGGATTTAATGCAATTCGGCCCGGGTGGGGAGCTTTACCGGAGTATTTCTCCGAACCTAAATTGCGGTTTATTCCGCTAGATTTAGAGCAAAAAATTGCAGAATTTCCCGCAGGTAGCGGCATTCGGATTCCCCTGCATCCTTTTTTTGGAATTATCGGCGTTGCCAATGCAGAAATCAACCGTTCTTCTATTCCTCCAGAGCGCTACGGCGGCAATATGGACAATCAGGAACTCCAACCAGGAACGCGGTTATTTTTACCTGTTTTTCTGCGCGGCGGTTTACTGTCCATTGGCGACGGACATTCGGCACAAGGAGACGGTGAAGTTGACGGTACTGCAATTGAAACTTCGATGAACGGGACTATTCAAATTATCTTACGCAAGGATTTATTTCTAATATTTCCGTTTGCGGAAACGCCCACTCATATTGTGATTATGGGATTTGGTAGAACATTAGATGAAGCGTTTGAGATGGCGGTCAAACAGACGGTTTATTGGTTGCAAACTTTTGCGGGTTTCCAAGAAGAAGAGGCTTATGTTTTGTGTTCCATTGCCGTAAATTTTCGGATTACGCAGGCTGTCAACAATCCTCAAAAAGGAGTTCACGGAATGATGCCCAAGTGTATTTTGCCCGAGATAAAAATTATTGGCCACCGAGTTTGATGTAGTATGATAACACGCGATCGACAAAAAACTTAAGATCGCGATCGCACACAATACACAAATTTGTCACTGCTGTGGTCGATCGGGATCGCGATCCTGTTGACAATTAAGCTTAAAATAAGATAAGTTACCAGTTCTACCTAAATCGAACTCAACATGAAAAACCAGACTGACGATGTTGCCAAAAAAGATTTAGTCGATCGAGCTTTTGGGAGTGCAGAAATACCCGATCCGACAGCGTGGGTGCACGAACATTATTTTCTGGCTAATTTCGCCCATACTCTGGCCCATATCCAAGAACATATGTCTGAAGACAGTTGCGAAATCGGCGAGAATGGTGAGTCGGGCGAGGGGATATTATCGATCGATGCCAAAATTAGAGATATGTTGAGAGCTACTTTTAGCGACGACGGCTGGCAGTATGTCGAAAGTTTATTGTGAGTTTGGTACAATCCCTAAGTATTTGTACCTTCATAAGTTGAGCTCGTAAATGATACCACTTTCACAAAAGAATGCAACTGTAGCCGGGTGATCTAAACCCTTAGATCATTCTTGATCCCCAATTTTTTAATCTCAAATATCAAATCTCAAATAATATCACTTTCCTCCCCCAAGACAGACTCGCAATTCAGACTGCCTGCGTGCATTTCCACCCCAATTTGCAGTAAATTTGACCTATTGTGATGTAGGATACTTTAAATGGGGGGGAAATTACTGTCGCTAGGAATTTCGATCGATCGCAAAAACGCCGCACTTTCTTCGGGCAAAGCAGTATTGATAAACATCCCGCTGCCCAACTCAAACCCAGCTTGCTTGGTGACTCTGGGAATAATTGCGATATACCAGTGAAAGTATTTTGTTGCCCGTTGGGCGATCGGCACCGATCGAATATTATAGTTGTAATCGGGATTGTTCAATCCGTAATAAAACTTAGCCAGTACAGTTTTCAAAGTCTCAGCAAGATCCGTAATTTCCGCATCAGTAATTTCATCAAACGAAGAAGAATGCCGGCGCGGAAAAATCCAAGTGTGAAACGGTGAAAGTGCAGCGTAAGGGATAAAAGCCACAAAATGTTCACTCTCACAAATCACTCTTTCCTTCGCCGCTAATTCATCTTCCAAAGTCCGGCAAAACAGACATTCTCCCGTGTCGTCAAAATATCTAATAGCTTCGTCGATGCGGCTGCGAAATTGGCTGGGTACAACGGGCGTCGCTGCTATCTGCGAGTGGGGGTGTTCGAGAGAAGTTCCGGCAGTTTCGCCGTGATTTTTGAAGATAATAATTGTTTCAATGTGGGGATTTTTTCTAATTTCTACATAGCGCTGGCGGTATACTAAAAGTATGTTTTCAACTTCTTCAACACTCAACAAAGCTGTCGTCAAATCGTGTCGCGGATGTTCGACAATTACCTCGTGAATGCCGATTCCCGCCATCGTGCGGTGAATTCCCGATGATATCCTCATCCATTTGGCTGTCGGGGAGAGGGCGGGATATTTGTTGTGAATTGCCCGGACTTTCCAGCCTGTGCGATCGCCCAAACGGCAAGTTTCCAAGGTTCCGTCTTCCTCATTTCCCACACAAAACGGGCAATCGGCGCGGTGCGGTGGCACTGCTGCTGTCCACTTTTTTTTGTTGGCGAATTGATCCGGTCTTGTCGCCCGTTCGGTGGCGATGATTACCCAATCTCTGGTAATTAGATTTTGTCTAAGTTCAGACATTTTCTTACCTTCAGTTTCCGGGTCAAATTGTCTCTTATTTTAGATACATGATTTGTGATTTGTCATCGCTTTTTTGTAAAATCTTAATAAATCTTGACTTTTGAATTTCCGGCTTGTAGTCTGCTAGATACCAGAATTATTCCATAATTCGGGTGTCTAAAGTGGGTAAAGCTAATAGCAGTTTGAACAAGTGAAAAAGAATCGTAAAATCGTTGCTAAATTCAAATCATCCGCGTGCATCAGCGGTTAAATTTTATCAGCAAGCCATTCCCTCCCCCTAGCCAACAACTCGTCCAAGCTTTCGATCGGCCAAAACCGCACCTTTCCATCCTCCGAACCAGTTATTAAAGACTTCCCGTCCCGACTAAAACAAACACTCCAAATAGGACTTTTCAACTCCACAAAATCTGCCTCACCTTTGAGTAAATTCCCTTTATACCCACTAAACTCTGCCAGTAAATTTCCCTGCAAGTCCCACAATTTGGCTGTGCCGTCATATGAGGCAGTGGCGATCGCATCCCCTCTGGGGCTAAAACTGACACTTGTTACCGAGTGATTATGTCCGGCGAATGTTACCAAGCAGTTTCCCTGCAAGTCCCACAATTTGGCGGTACAGTCATCTGAGGCAGTAGCGATCACATCCTCTGTGCGGCTAAAACTGACACTTGTTACCGAGTCATTATGCCCGGTGAATGTTACCAAGCAGTTGCCTTGCAAGTCCCACAATTTGGTTGTGCAGTCAATTGAGGCAGTAGCGATCGCATCTCTTGTCGGGCTAAAACTGACACTTGTTACCGAATAATTATGTCCGGTGAATGTTACCAAGCAGTTGCCTTGCAAGTCCCACAATTTCGCAGTTTTGTCCGATGAGGCAGTAGCGATCCTATCTCCTGTGGGGCTAAAACTGACACTCCATACCGAGTTATTATGTCCGGTGAATGTTACCAAGCAGTTGCCTTGCAAGTCCCACAATTTCGCAGTTTTGTCCGATGAGGCAGTAG
>NZ_JAUBUI010000077.1:24237-28459 GCF_036705385.1 Microcoleus sp. B3-A4
CGATCACATCCCCTGTGGGGCTAAAACAGACACTTCTTACCCAGTCATTATGTCCGCTGAATGTTACCTTGCAGTGACCCTGCAAGTCCCAAAATTTCGCAGTTTTGTCCGATGAGGCAGTAGCGATCCTATCTCCTGTGGGGCTAAAACTGACACTTCTTACCGAGTTATTCTGTCCGGTGAATGTTACCAAGTAGTTGCCTTGCAAGTCCCACAATTTCGCAGTGTTGTCAGATGAGGAAGTAGCGATCCTATCTCCTGTGGGGCTAAAACTGACACTTGTTACCCAGTGATTATGTCCGGTGAATGTTACCAAGCAGTTGCCTTGCCAGTCCCACAATTTCACAGTTTTGTCAATTGAGGCAGTAGCGATCCTATCTCCTGTGGGGCTAAAACTGACACTTGTTACCGAGTCATTATGTCCGGTGAATGTTACCAAGCAGTTGCCTTGCCAGTCCCACAATTTCGCAGTTTTGTCAATTGAGGCAGTAGCGATCCTATCTCCTATGGGGCTAAAACTGACACTTGTTACCAAGTCATTATGTCCGGTGAATGTTACCAAGCAGTTGCCTTGCCAGTCCCACAATTTCGCAGTGTTGTCAGATGAGGAAGTAGCGATCCTATCTCCTGTGGGGCTAAAACTGACACTTGTTACCCAGTCATTATGTCCGGTGAATGTTACCAAGCAGTTGCCTTGCAAGTCCCACAATTTCGCAGTGTTGTCAGATGAGGCAGTAGCGATCCTATCTCCTATGGGGCTAAAACTGACACTTCTTACCAAGTCATTATGTCCGGCAAACTGGCACCGTTCGCGAATTTTAGCAAGAATCTTCTGCAAAACTAACAGAGGATTGGTAACGGGATATTCTGAAAGCGGGGGATTATCTGGTATCCACTTCTTTAAATCTTCTCCGGCTTTGATAGCTGCCCGCAAGTCTCTTTGGTTTCCATCCGACTGAAAAAGCTTTAAGGCATTGCGTCCCGCTTCTTCGATTTTGAAAACTTCCCTGAATTGTTTACGGAATTCTCTTAATGATTCATTATTTTTCTTCAGTTCTTGGCGTTCATCAGCTTGACTGGCATCTAAAAAATCATTATCCTCATCGCTTAAACGTTTACCCACTTTCCACTGCAACGCATCATCCAACGCTTTGCCACGCAACAGTCGGGAAGTATCTTGACGATTTGAGGCTATCCAAGCGGCGAAGTTTTCCTGGTAGGGGCGGAGTTTTGCTAATTCTTGCTGTACCCAATCGAGGTTAAATATTTCTCGATAAATACGGTTGTAAACTTGCAGTTGACCGTGTTTTTTAACAACTAACCCCGATAACTGTAACTCCATTTGGTCTGGACTGTTATCAGCGGCGACCCCCCCCAGCCCCCCCAAGCTTCGGGGGGGAGTAAGATTGTCTTTTTCCTCCTCTGCTAAGGGAGGATTAGAGCTATCTTTACCACCCCTTATTAAAGAAGAATTAGTGCTATCTTTCCCCCCCCTTAGCAAGGGGGGGTTAGGGGGGGTAATAATTTGCTGATAGATGCCGAGGAGTTGGCTGGTACGCTGTTGATTGCTGAGGATGCGATCGCGAATTGTTCCGAGGTGTTCGGGGTTATCGTTCTCTTCCCAATTGTTAATAATGTAAGCTTGTACCAGTTCGGCAATGTCAGGATTGCTGGTTTCTGCTTGTTCTAGGACAATTTTACAAAGTTTTTGAGTCAAAAAAGGCTGTCCGCCCGTCCAGTCTAAAATCTCCTTTAAAACCTCAAGGGGACTATCAACTTTTCCTTCTAAGCCTTTCGCTAAAGGTGCAGCTTGTTCTTGAGTAAAACCTTTTAATTCAATAGCTTGACCGATATTAAAGGGCGTGCGCTTTTTATCTTGAATCAAATCTGAAGGTGTGGCCACGCCCAACAGACAAAAAGTAATGCGATTGTAGTCTGCATTTTGGGTACGGCGATTGTAGCAGCTTCTGATAAAAGCAAATAGATCGTCTGCCGAAAAATTCAAACTCAGAACGCTATCTATTTCATCAAAAAAAATGACTATTTTTTCGGAAACCTGCGACAGCATCACCGATTCAATAAACTCCCGAAATCTACGCAAGGGAGACAGCCAATTTCGTTCCTCCAACCAGCTTTTTAAATTAACCTTGATGTCTAATTCATAAGCCAAAGTATCAAGTATATTAGCATACCACTGTTCGGGATGCTCTAACTTCGTCTCGTCGCCAGACAGGTCAATAAAAACCGATACAATGCCTTCGTCTCGCAGTCGCTTCATAGTTTGAAGCGCTAAGCTAGACTTACCTATTTTGCGAGAATTGAAAACATAACAAAGTTTACCTTCAAGCAACGCTTGATAAAGCTGACTATCAGCTTCTCGCGTTACATAGGTTTGGGTATCTTCTGGGAGAGTTGATTCAGCTATATATTGATAAGTCATAGACGCACCGAGAAATATTGACGGTACAAATCGCAGCGGGGAAAACAATCATTATGTTCCACTCGCACCAATCCCATACTTTCTAACTTAAATATTTGATTAGTTTCCAGCATCGCTGGTTGAGTTTTAGTTACGACTTCTCGGTAAACTTCGGCGAGTTCTGGACAGAGTTTGAGCTTGGCTAAAAGTTCTCGCAAGTGATTAATAAAGGGACTTTGTTCAGTAGGTGAAATTTCCAAAAGCTTAGTCAGAGAAGATTGAGGAGTTTGCAGGTAAGCAAAAGCTGCTTGCACCAGATAAGGATAACCACCAAACATTTTCATAAGTTGTTGAATATCGTCTGTACTCAGCCAATTGTGTCGATACTGCCCCGCTAACTGCTGCACTTTTTCCGGGGTAAAATCTGGCAAAGGTACAGTCAACCCAACACCCGCCAAAGGGGATGAGTTGATATCAAGAGAACTGTAAACTTCTGTAGCGTGAACGACAATTAACCGGATTTTTTGCCAGATTGCACTGCGGCGATCATTCCTTTTAGCTGCATCATTCCACCCACGCAGTAAGCGACAAAAATCAATATTAAAAGTAGCTTGCTCAAAAACCAGGTCTACTTTCTCTAATACCAGTACCAAAGGTTGAGAAAAATCTTTGAATAAATACCTTTCTAAATATTTAGTGACGTTAGGGTTAATACCGCCTAAAGAGTCATCCCAATGTTCCCCTAATTTATTCTCCAACTCCAGTAAGTCGCCCAAAGTAACACACAACCACTGCAATAATTTCCGGTAATCTCCCAAAACTTCACTGTCAGCTTCCTCAAAACTGAGGAGTGCTGTTTTGTAACCTTCTTGCGATGCGCGATCGAGAATTTTATCCACCAGTAAAGTCTTGCCCATTTTTTGAGGAGCTTTAATCCGAATGAGCGCTCCCTTTTCTAAAATTTTATCATAACATTGATCTTCGCAATCGCGCTCTACATAGTAGGATTCAACTTTTTCTGGATTTTCAGGGGAAATTCCACAATTTGCTTTTAATTTATCACTAACTGAGTCAGGTTTATACAGGGCAAATAGCGCGATTAATCGATCGCGCTGTCGGAAGCGTTCGCCCTCTTCATTTTTAAAACCAAATAACTTGCAGATATTTGTAATATGGTATCTGACACCCGATGAATCATTAAGTTCGATGAATTTAGCTATCGCTTCCTCTGAATTCCCTTGCAAAAACAGATCTAGTACCTTATGCTGTATGCGGTTTAGCTCTTTTGGATAAATGGCGTCAAACTCTTTTTGATTCATGCTCCGCATACCTGCCTTAGCGCTTTACCTACCACTCTTACTAATTTACCACAGTTGCCAGCTTCAGCCTCGATCGCCAGTTTAATTTCACAAATTGACAAACACCAGCTAATTTGTGAAGATTTTTTCACAAACCCTTCAACTCCCTTGTCAAAAAAAGTGGTAATTCCCCGGCAATTGACAACTTTGTTGAATTTATTTGTCAATCAAAGAATAGTAATAAAGTTAGTTTATTATCGAAATTGTAGACAGGAAAATTAACTAAATGAAAACTTTAAAACGGCTGCACCAGAACAAGACTACATCAGCTAAAAAGGTAAATCAAGTGAAAAAATCTGACAATTCCAACATCAAGTGGTGGATCGAGAAAGTTGCAGTACCGATCGCGATCGCCCTAATTCCCTTAGTAAGCTGTCAAACATCTAAACTGCATTAACTAAGTTACCTTTATTTTTTATTTTTCTGTTCCATTTAATAATTAGTT